>WGDG01000239.1 GCA_015493425.1 Sulfurovum sp. | reverse complement strand
CTTGACCAGATGCAGGTAAACCGTGTACTCAAGCAGTTTAAAAATGCTGCGAAGATGGCAAAGAAGCTCTCAGGCAAGGGCGGTATGAAACAGATGCAGGACATGATGAAACAGATGCAGGGCGGGGGAGGCTTCCCCGGTATGCCGCGATAAATGTTGCATCTGTTTGTACAGATGCGCTTATTTGCAGTAATTTGCCTCTAATTTAGACTCCTTTAAAATTGATTTGGGTATAATCGCGTTCCAAAAGTCTTGATGAGTGCTTTGGGTCATTAAAAAGCAGTTGTCAGGACTTGCAAGCGATTGTTTGCCGATCCTCCGGTACGACGCTTCACAAAGTACATAACACAAAGGAAAAGAATATGACAGTAATCAGACTGACAAGAATGGGTAGAAAGAAAAAGCCGTTTTACAGAATCGTAGTAACAGACAGCAGAAAAAGAAGAGACGGTGGCTGGATCGAAGCAATCGGTTACTATAACCCGGTAAGTGAAAACAAAGATCTTAAAATTGACGAAGAGAGACTCAACTACTGGGTCGGCGTCGGTGCACAGATGAGCCCGACTGTCAAAAGACTTGCAGGCAAAAAATAAGCCAAATGGTCAAAGATTTCCTCTATGCCTATGCCACACTGCTGGTGAACCATCCTGATGATATCTCCGTAGAGATTGAAGAGATGGATGAGGGATTCGATGAGATCACAATCTTTGCAAACAGTGAAGACATGGGGAAACTCATCGGGAAAGAGGGCAAAATGATCAATGCGATCAAAACAGTCATCTCGGGCTGTAAAGCCAAAGGTGGCAAGAACTACCGCGTTAACGTCAAAGCGGTAGACTAATACAAATGTCCGGCGAAAAATTCTTCATTGCCCAGATAGGACGTACGGTTGGCCTTCACGGCGACCTTAAACTTCACCTTCATACCGATTTCCCGGAACAGTTTAAAAAGGGAAGTACTTTTCAAAGTTCGCGTGGCCCTCTTACAGTAGCATCAGTGAATGCCAAGCGCGGTATTATCCGTTTTTCCGGTTACGAAAATATCGATGAAGCGAAGAAACTTACCAATGTCAAGCTCTATGCCGATGAAGCGCAGACAAAAGCCAATTGTAAACTGAATGAAGGTCAGCATTTCTGGTTTGATATTATCGGTTGTGAAGTGATGGAAAACGGTGAAAAGCTTGGCCGTGTTTCAGATATTCAGCGTATGGCTGATGTGGATTATCTTGCCATCGATACAGATGACGCACTTGTCAAAGCAGGTATGCCAAAGCAGTTTCTTCTTCCCTATATTGACCGTTATATTATAAATGCAGATACACAGGCAAAGCGTATTGATACCAGGGATGCCAAAGATGTCCTGGAGGCAAGTTGAGCATATGCGTTTTACTTTTGTCACTCTCTTCCCACAGCTTATTGAAGGCTACTTCTCAGGAAGTATTCTTGGGCGTGCGATTGAAGAAGAGAAACTTTCTATAGACTTTCTTAATCCCCGCGACTATACCAAAGACAAATTTAATCGTGTCGATGCACCGATGATTGGCGGGGGTGCCGGTATGCTGATGACACCCCAGCCGTTGATGGATACGCTTGATACGCTCAAGGCAACTTCTCCGAATGCCCATATTATTTTTCTGACACCTGTAGCCAAACGTTTTACGCAAAACGATGCGAAGCGTCTTGCCAAAAAGTCTCATGTTGTATTGGTCAGTGGCCGTTACGAGGGGATCGACGAACGGGTCATTGAATCACAGGCAGATGAGGTATTTTCCATTGGTGACTATATTCTTACCGGGGGAGAGCTGGCAAGTATGGTACTGTGCGATGCCATCAGCCGTAATGTAGCTGGTGTACTTGGGAACAGCGAATCATTGCAGGTTGAGAGCTTTGAAGAACCTCTTCTCGAGGCGCCTTCATTTACAAAACCTGTTGTCTATGAAGAAAATACTGTTGTTTCAGAGTTCTTAAAGGGTAATCATAGTAAAATCACGGACTTAAAAAGAGGGTTGGCTTTGTGCAAAACGAAGTATTTCCGGCCAGACTTATACAAAAAAGGTATAACAGATGAGAAATAAATACATTGAAAGCTTTGAAAAAGCACAGTTGGAAGGTAAAAACGTTCCTGAATTCAGAGCCGGTGACACTGTCAGAGTAGCGGTAAGAATTAAAGAAGGCGACAAGACAAGAGTTCAGAACTATGAAGGTCTTTGTATCGCTATCAGAGGTGAGGGAACAGGCAGAACTTTCATCGTCAGAAAGATCGGTGCAAACTCTGTAGGTGTTGAAAGAATCTTCCCGCTCTACTCTGAATCTATCGAAAGTATTGAAGTCCTGAGACGCGGTAGAGTCAGACGTGCCAAACTCTTCTATCTTAGAGAACTCAAAGGTAAAGCAGCACGTATTAAAGAGCTTCGTAGAAAATAATCCTTCCTCTATTCCCGCATCATGCGGGAATGCATCATTGCCATTTCGGCGACCCATTCACACATTTTCCATTTCTTACAAACTATTTTCCTGACTTGTTTTAGATAACCGGTAAAAACGTTTGATAAATACTTTAAGATATAATAACACTTTAAAATCATAAAAGGTTATATATGCTTTCTACTGTCAAGCACAAACTTGTTACCCTCCTACAATTGCTGTTAGTAATTGTTTTTATCATTTTTGAAGAGATTGTCTGGGAAGGGATCGCTAAACCCGTTTATGTATGGGTGCATTCCCTCAAAGCACTGGAGAAGATAGAAGTATGGCTTCAGGGAGTGAATGCAGGAATCATTCTGGTACTGTTTGTACTGCTGCTGCTTTCTGTTGAAATGCTTGGGATTTATGCTGGTATTATGTTTGTCAGCGGGCATGTCCTGACAGGATTGATGATCTATGCAGGTAAAATTCCTATTGCTGCGTTTACATTTTGGATGTTCCGTGCGACGGAGAACAAGCTTATGCGTTTTGGGTGGTTCAAGTGGTCGTATGAAAAGATTATGGCAGGGATTGACGGGATCAAGGCATTGGAAATTTACAAAAAAACAATATTGACACTGAAGCATACCAAGCATCAGATAAAAGTCTTTTTCAGAGCAGTAAAAATACGCTACTTTTCTAGGGAATCGCCTTTTGTTTTGCGTTTAAAGCGTTTGTACAGAACGATTAAAGAGGCATTAAAGAGGGGCTGATGGGTAAGCATCCTAAATGGTTCTGGATATTTAACGGAATTTTTCTTTTCTTGCTGTTGCTTTCTGTAGCGGTAGAACCTGTACGGCATCTGCTGCAGCACTGGATCAGGGATGGTGTTGCTTTTGTAAAAGAGTATTCTGTTGCCTTGTTCACAGCCTTTTTTCTGGTTAAAGGAAAGTTCATCCTCAAACTTTTCCTCAAAAAGATCATACTGATTTCTGCGACCGGGCTGAGCAAGCGCTACCTGATCGAAAAGGTTTTTACGCATCATCTTAAAGTCCATTTTCTCGACCATGTCGCCAAAGATGTCAAACTGTTGATGGAACATATCAAAAAAAACTTTATGAAGTTCCCGCTGAGTAAAAAGCTTATTGCTGCATTTGCATTTCTCGGTTCACTTGGCTATGTCAGTAAATTTATGGGTGTGATGCTGGCATTCAAGATATTTCTGGCAAAAATGTGGAGTTTCCTGCTGGCACTTTCCCTGAAAACAGGGAGTGCCATCATCTATTTTTTTACCGATTATCTGTGGGGAAGCTGGTTGGGGCCTATTGTCGAAGTGGTTATATTCTCATGGCTGCTTGCATGGCTTGAAAAAATTCCTTTTCTCACGTCAGGTATCCGTTGGATTTACCGGCAGTTTCTCTGGGCTGCGAAATGGTTTGACTGGGTTATGGAAAGGCTGCTTCATATCCCTCTGAGGAGAGGCTTTCGATGGCTTGTGGCATGGACACGGAGGATGATCTACCGATTTATTGGTTATAAACCGGTATCAGCCTATTATCAGCTACAGGAATTGAGACGCTTTCAGCCAAGTGTACACCAAAGGCTGCTTCAAAAACGGGGAGTACGAAAGGTACAGAAGATGCACAAAAGACGCTCTTTTTATGAAAAGTGGAAAGAAAAACGCATTCAGTAAGAGCGGTTCTTGATGGCGGCTCTGGCTTCTCTGTCCAGCGTTTTTGCCTTTAAATCGGCACGTTTGTCATGCAGCTTTTTCCCTTTTGCTACAGCAATGCTGACTTTGGCAATGTTACGCTCGTTGAAGTAGATCATCAACGGTACAATGGTCAAGCCGTCCTTATGGACTTTGTTATGCAGCTTGAGAAGCTCTTTTTTATGCAGTAGCAGTTTGCGTGGGGTACGGCTATCACGTGCAAAGTGGCGGTTGGTGGTTTCGAGTTCCGCAATGTGTGCGTTCATCAGGTACAGTTCTCCCTGGATGAACCGGCAGTAGGCATCACTCAGATTGGCACGTTTTGCGCGCAGTGCCTTGACTTCGCTGCCCTGCAGCACAATACCGGCTTCAAGCTTTTCAAGTATCTCATAGTCGTGTCGGGCTTTTTTGTTCTGTGCTACGATATTAATGGCCACACCATTCCTTTTTTCTCGGCATTATAGCATACATAGAAAGATTGCATGAAGTGAAGCACTGTTTTGGTATCGATGCGATAGAATAACATATTTAAAACCGAAAGGAGTGACGTGCTGCCCGATACTGCCGTACCGTTTTACAATCTTGATACCAAAGCGCATAATGAGATCACACGTTTTACCCAGCGCCTCTCCGTAAAAAAGGGAGAGACACTCTTCAGCGGAGATGAACTGCTGCGTTACTTTTACATTGTGATCAGCGGGAAGATCAAGACATATCAGCTCAACTTTGACAATGGCAAGGAGCAGACGATCTTTGTGTACCGTGAAGGTGATATGTTCGATACGATCGTCCTGCTTGACGGTAAGCCACACGATGTCATGTATGAAGCACTGGAAGATTCTGAGCTCTTGCAGTTGCCTATTGAGGAGGTGCGACACCTGTTGCGCACCAATGAGTCATTTAACCGGATGTTTTTTCCTTATCTTGCCCAGCAGATGCGTCATGTAGAAGAACTTGCTACTGACCTTTCGCTTTACTCCACTTCTGAACGTCTCATCAAACTGCTGCTGCAGAACCTCGACCCCAATAACCGTCTCAAGTATAAACTTATTCAGGGGCTCTCCAATACAGAGATCGCCAAACTCATAGGTACGGTGCGGCATGTCGTCGAGAGGCATCTCAAGGCTCTCAAGGCAGACGGAACCATCGCAACCAAAAACAAAGATATCCAGATCCTTGATGCGAACAGGCTTCTGGAAAAAATCAATCTTCTTTAACCTCTTTTTTTGAAAAATGCAACTTCGGTTGCATTGTTTGTTTCTCTTATCTCCTTATCATTGTACCAACGTAAACGTTCAGATACCAAACATATGACACAAGGAGTCAACCATGAAAAAAGTACTACTATCAGCCATTACCGCATCACTTCTGCTTACGACAGCAGGTATTGCCAAAGAACAGGCAGGAAAAAATGCCACAATCAAAGAGGTAAACAAAATTGCTATCAGCAATGCCAAAGAGGATGCCAGAAGCCATGAGGCAAAACTGGTAAAAGAAGCGATTGAATCATTGAAGTTTGCACAAAATGCAGTGATTGCACTTGAACATAAAGATAAAAAAGCAGCGACCGAAAATCTTGAAAAGGCCATTGGAAAGCTTGAGGTAATCATGGCGGCTAAAAATGCGCCAAAATTACTGCCTATTAATAATGTTATCAGGGTTCAGGAGTTTGTCGGAACGGCAAAAGATGTAGAAAAAAGTGTCAAAACGGTCAAAGGCCTGCTTGATGCCGGTAAAGTACAGGAAGCCCGAGCACTTATTGCACCTGTGGCAAGCGAAATCGATATTACGGTTGTAAATCTGCCGCTTGCGTCTTATCCTGATGCATTGAAGCTTGCAGCAT
>WGDG01000238.1 GCA_015493425.1 Sulfurovum sp. | reverse complement strand
CTATGAACGTGCCAAAACACATATTGCAAGAGTGGCACAAAGACAGCTTCAGAAACTGCAGCATAAAATGAATATCATCAATGACAACATTGGTACCGATGCTGAAACGACGCTGTTGCTGCGTAACAACAAAGACAGAACTTTTAAAAAATATCTTGAATTCGAGGATAAGTAAATGAAACGTATTTTTTTGATACTGATGACACTCGGCACGCTGCTTGTTGCACGCAACGATGTACCAAGCTGCTATAAGGCACTCGACATCGCACTTGAAGACAATATTCCGGCCAAAGAGCTCTTCATCTTTATCGACCAGACTACGCCGCTGGACAAAAAGATGATGATCTACATTTACAAGAACATGATGAAGTTCATCAAAAACGGCAATGCGGTCACAATTGCCTCCTTTTCCGCCAATGCCAACGGAAAGTATGCCGATGTCGCCTATGAGGGATTTGTCGAGCCGCTGCTGGCAAAACGTTCTGAATACGATATTTCCAAAAAGAAACTTCGAAAATACAAAGCCTGTATGAACGGGCAGTACCGTTATGCCAAGAAAAAAGCAACCAAAGCGCTGGTACGTGTGCTCAAAGGCGCAAATAAAAAACTGCCGCATTCAGACATTTTCCGTTCTCTGCACGATCTCTCAAAACGTGTCGTCAAACCTTCTAAAGCGAGCGAGAAAGTTGTACTCATTGTCTCTGATGGTCTGGAACACTCTGCCATCACCTCCTTCTACCACAAAGGGGGTATCAAAAAAATAGACCGTAAAAAAGAGCTCCGGAAAGTGGCAAACAGCGGTTTTCTTGCAGACTTTGACAATGCCCGTGTCTACATGATGGCAGTTGGTACGACGGAGAGCAAAAGTGCCTATCGCGATGCCAAAAGCCTGGAACGTCTTACTGCATTTTGGAAAGACTATTTTCTCAATACCCATGCCAACCTCAAAGCGATCGGCACACCAATGCTGCTTGAAGATATTCAATAGCCTATGAAAAACCTTAAAAACGCGCTGCTTCTCAAACAGCTCTACCAGCTTAAACAGCTGGGTTACCGCTATACCGATGCTTCTATTTTCAAAGAAGAAGAGAGTGCTCTTATCCTGCCTAATGATCTTGAAACACTCAAAGCTCAGGTGCTCAAGTGTCATCTGTGCGACCTGAGTAAAAGCCGTACCAATGTAGTATTTGGAGAAGGTAATCCGCATGCTGAGATCATGTTTATCGGTGAGGGACCCGGGGCGACAGAAGACAGTATGGGGCGTCCTTTTGTAGGGCGTTCTGGTGAACTGCTGACAAAGATGATCGAAAATGTGCTGCTTATTCCAAGAAAAGAAGTCTATATTGCCAATATCGTCAAGTGCCGCCCGCCCAACAACCGCGCCCCTACCCCTACCGAGGCCCATACCTGCCAGCCTTTTCTTCTCAAGCAGATAGCTCTTGTAAAGCCTAAACTGATTGTTACACTGGGTGCAACAGCCTATCACTACCTGACAGGTGACGAGACAGGGATCAGCAAAGTGCGAGGCAGCATTGTACAGCAAAAGGGTTATACGCTTATTCCGACGTACCATCCCAGCTTTTTGCTGCGAAACCCCAGTGCAAAAAAGGATGTCTTTGAAGATCTTAAAAAAGTGAAAGCATTGATGCTCTCAAAAGATTAATATTTTGTAATATAGTTATGTGCTTTTCTGATATGTTTAAAACAATATCCTGAACTCTGCACCCTCTTCCGTATTCTGTACCGTAATATGCCCATCCATATTTTTTTCAATGACACGCTTTGCAATATTCAGCCCCAGACCTGTGCCGTCTTCTTTGGTTGTTACGTAGAGGTCAAAAATATCTGAGATTAGATCTTCCGGGATGCCACCGGCATTGTCACGTACACAAATACATGCTTTTCCCTTTTCCGATCGCACTTCAAGGGCAATCTGCATATGATCTGAAGGGTGCTCTTCAAAAGCATCTTTGGCATTTTTCATCAACGTGAGTATGACCTGGGTAAATTCATTGGGGTAACCAAAGCCGATAACGTCTTTTTCCCCTTCCAAAACGATTTGGATATTTTTATATTCATATTCATAGCGTACAAGTTCGAGAAGCGACTCAAGCGTTTCATAGACATTGAACTTGACTTTTTCTTTGGCAGGTTTGAAAAAGTTCTGGAAAACGTAGATGGTTTGATCCATAAACTTTACCTGCTTGAAAATGCCGTCAAGCTTTTCAAGCAGAAACTCGGGGGTACAGGTATCGTTTTCTGTTTTTATTTTTAATACCTGGGCAATAAGCTGTATGGCATTCAACGGCTGTTTCCATTGATGGATGATCATGCTTATCATCTCTCCCATCTGGGAATGTCTCTCCTGAAGTTCCAGCATTTTCTGCTTTTCAAGATTTTTTCTGATCTCTTCATCTACAAGGCGCTGCATCTCTTCGTTGAAAAGCTGTAGTTGACGGTTCTGTTCTGAAATGGTTTTTAGGAGCAATGCTTTTTCATTACCCTCCTGCACCATTTGTTGCTGCATTTTTGCCAATTCAGTAATGTCTTCAAAAAGGATGATCACAGTTTCGTACAGGTAACCGTTTGCATCGGGTACACTGTTCCTGCGTCCCGGGCTGATGTGAATATGAACGTAGCGGTCGGGAGCCTTGAAAACATAAGGAAGGGTGAATTTCTTCTCTTTACCCAGAAAAATCCGGCGTATCTCCTCCTGCATACCGCATAATTCATATACGGCATCTTCAAGTGGCACCTGCTCACAGTTTTTATTTTCTGTTTCACAGAAGTCAAATACTTTGTCTGAAAACTCAACAATATTCAGATTGTGGTCAATAATCAGATATTCATAGTGGTGGTTGTCGTAGATCGCTTTCAGTATTTCCTGTACGTGCATTATGAATCCATTATTTCCGAAGCAATGGCAAAGAACATTTCTTCCACCCCTTCGCCTGTTTTTGCAGAAGCAAGGAAAATACTTTTTACTGCATTTCCATACATGGATTTTGCCTTTTCTGCAATAGCATGACGCTCTTCTTCTGAAAGGCAGTCACATTTGTTGATGACCAGGACAAGGGGGATCTTTGTAAGGTTTTTGTGTAAAAGTGCACGGTACATTTCAATGTGCTCCAGTGTTTCATACCGTGTACCGTCTGCGACCATAATGGCGCCATGTGCCCCTATGAGGTACGTTTGGTTGACGGGTTTGGTTTCCGTACCGCCTTCAATATCCCAGATCATACCCTGTAGTGTGGTGTCGTTCAGCTCTATGATCTTTTTGGATATTTTAACACCGATGGTACTTAAATAGCTATCACTGAACTGGTTGTCCACAAAGCGCCGGATAAGACTGGTTTTTCCTGTAGCAAAATCCCCTATGAGCACAATTTTGCGAGATATCATTGTTTCTCCAAATACTGTTTGATCATACTGTTGATTTTGTCATGATCCAGTGTGAATTTGATTTCGATTCTTCTTGAAGCGTCCATATTTTCCACTCCATCAATAATAACAGGGCTTTTCTCCCCCTCTCCTCTGCTTTGAATCAGAGGACGCATAGGTGAATGGGAGATGACCGGATCTTTTAGAAGATAGGCTAAAATATTTTTTGCTCTTTTTTCTGTCAGAAGTTTATTATGAACTGCATTTCCTTTTGTATCACTGAATGAAAGAATAAGAATCTGTTTGATGTAGGGTCTGTATGGCAAAAGCACATGAAGATACTTTTTAAATGCATCGGTTACAAGAGGAAGGTTTGCACCTGTAGGTTCGGCTTTCCCTTCTTCAAAGAGATGCAGCGGTGCAAAATTTAGGCTATGGGTCTTTTTTACATAGTAGGGATTGTTCGCAAAAGTATGATCGAGTGTCGCATACAGATGCTTTTCCAACCCCATAAGCTCTTGCAATTTACGTTTTTCTTGCTTGTATGTTTCAAGTGTTTTTTTCAGGTGTGACTGTTCTTTTTTCAGGGTATCCAACTCGGGCACTATTTGATGTTTTAACGTCTGTAAATCATGCTGATATGCATTGTTCAGTTTAAGCAGCGTTTCTTTTTGTGCTTCAAGCTGTTTT
>WGDG01000237.1 GCA_015493425.1 Sulfurovum sp. | reverse complement strand
CCATATCGCCGAGCAGCAGCAGGCTAACGACACCGGCCACATTGAGCACTTCCATAAAAACCACAAATACAACCTCATTCCTCTGTGCAAGAAACACCACAAGATGGTGCATGAAGGCAAGATCGTTATTTCCGGATTTATGATGACAAGTGAGGGGCTGAAACTGCACTACACTGTGAATGAGGAATGAGGAATGAGGAAAAGCACATATAAAATGTAAACCAAATAGTGATAGCTTCTCAAAGGAATATGACAAAAATCACGCGTTATCGTGTTTTCTTTGCTTCGTTTCTCTTTTTTCTTTGTCACGAGAACAAAGAAAAAAAGAAATGAAGAAGAACGTCAAATAATCAAAGATCCCACATCACGTGCGGGATAACAAAACTTTCAGTCGAGAAGTATAGAGAAAATTACTTTTTCAAAGGTGTGACGTACATGTTGATGTAACGCCCTTCCTGCTTTGGCGGGCTTTCGAGCTGTGCGATATCTTCAAGCATAGGCCAGACGCGATTCAGTACTTCTACCCCCCACTCCGGATTGGCCATTTCACGGCCGCGGAGGAAAACGCGCAGTTTAACATGTTTCCCCTGTTCCAGAAATTCTCGTGCATGTTTCACTTTGTAGGCAATATCATTTTCAGCGATCTTGCAAGAGAATTTTACCTCTTTAACTTCGATCTTCTTCTGATTCTTTCTTGCCTCTTTTTTCTTCTTCTCAAGCTGATACTTATGCTTGCCGTAGTCCATGATCTTGGCAACAGGGGGCTTGGCATCGGGTGATACAAGCACCAGATCCAATCCTTTCTCTTCTGCGATCTTCAGTGCTTCATCTCTGGAAATGATGCCGAACTGCTCGCCGTCATCTCCCAACACTCTTAGCTCACTTGCTCTGATGGCATCATTCATAATGGTGCTGTCAGGCTTCTTTCTACCCCTGTTGTTTCTATCGTTTTGTCTACTCAAATTGTTCCTTCTGTAAGTTGTTTGGTTAATTCTACCATAAATTCGTCTTGTGTAAGATTATATTGTTCTCTGGTTCTTCGGTTACGGATAGCCACCGTATTGTTCGCCACCTCTTCATCTCCAACAATCACAACGTACGGCACACGCTTCTTCTCTGCCGTTCTGATACGCTTGTTGAGAGAGTCATTCTTGTCATACACCTCCGCATCGATCCCCTGCATACGCAGCTTTTTCTTAAGCGCAAAGGCGTAATCAGCATGGGCATCAGAGATCGGCACGAAGATCACCTGAGTCGGTGCAATGAAGAACGGGAACTCTCCAGCATAGTGCTCGGTCAAAATACCGATAAACCGCTCAAAGCTTCCCAAAATAGCACGGTGGAGCATCACAGGACGTTTACGGCTGTTGTCTTCTGCAACATACTCCACATCAAAACGCTCAGGGAGGTTGAAGTCGACCTGGATGGTACCGCACTGCCATTTACGCCCAATGGCGTCAGTGATTTTGATGTCGATCTTCGGACCGTAGAAGGCACCGCCGCCCTCATCGATGGTATATGGCAGGTTGTTACCCTCCAGCGCCTCTTTGAGCCCCTGTGTCGCTGTCTCCCATACCGCATCATCCCCAATGGCCTTCTCGGGCTTGGTAGCGATCTCCATGGTGTATTCAAACCCAAAGAGTTTCATGACAGAATCAACAAAAGAGACGACATCGAGCACTTCAGAAGCGATCTGCTCGGGAGTACAGAAGATATGTGCATCATCCTGTGTAAACTCGCGTACACGCAGCAGCCCGTGTAGAACACCGGACTTCTCGTGGCGATGCACCACACCGTACTCGTAGTAGCGCAGAGGCAGGTCACGGTAGGACTTCTGTGTCTGCTTGAAGATCTGAATATGCCCGATACAGTTCATCGGCTTGATACCGTACTCCTGACCATCGATCTCGGTCAGATACATATTCTCCCCGTAACACGCATAATGTCCGGAGGTTCGCCACATATCTGCCTTGAGGATCTCAGGACCGCGTACCGGCTCATAACCGCGTGTGAGGTGCGCTTTATGGAGAATCTGCTCCAGTTTGTAGCGCAGTTTGGCACCCTGAGGCATCCAGAACGGCAGTCCGGCACCGGACTCTTCGTTGAACATAAAAAGTTCCATCTCAGTACCGATCTTACGATGGTCACGTTTCTTCGCTTCCTCAAGCATGGTCATATAGGCTTTGAGCGCCTCTTTGGTCGCAAAGGCCACCCCGTAGATACGGGTCAGCATCTCCGCATTCTCATCTCCACCAAGGTAGGCTCCCGCCACACGCGTAAGCTTGAAGTTGTTCAGAAAACGCAGTGCCGGTACATGGGGACCTCGGCAAAGGTCTTCGAAGTCGCCCTGCTTGTAGATAGACACGGTCTCATCGGGGATATTTTTCAGAACTGCCTGCTTGAGGTCATCATGGGCGAACTTTTCAAGTGCTTCATCTTTGGAGATCTCGTACTTTTCGATCTTGTACTTCTTCTTGATGAGCTCTTTCATCTTCTTTTCGATTTTTTTCAAATCCTCTTCACCGATCTTCTCGCTCACACGGAAGTCATAGTAGAACCCTTCGTCAACGACAGGACCGACAAAAAACTGCGCATCAGGATACAGCTCTTTGATCGCCTGTGCCATCAAGTGTGCCGTAGAGTGCCGGATGATTTCCAGTGCTTCTTCGCTGTTGTCATACTCTATAGGAGCAGCATTGCAGTTTTCGCCTGCACTCTGTGTATCGATAATCTTGCCCTGGTCATCCATGTAACCAATTACATTTTCGCTCAAAATAACCCTTTTGCTATGAAAGTTGCACGTGAAGGTGCCTTAAAAATGACGCTATTATAGCCAAAATCTACTTTTAGGGAAATACACACCACCTCAAGCAGAGGCGTGAGGGGAAGAATTTACTTTTTTGCCTGTAGGTTCTGTGCCTTCTGTGCAGCAGAAAGTTCATGATAGAAGTAATGATAGCGATCAGCATCTTTCTTGGCAGCATACATCGCTTCATCGGCATATTTTCCAAGCATCATTGCCGTCTTGGTATCATCCGGGAAGTAGGCAATACCGATGCTGAGTTCAATAGGAACGATAATACTGCCAACTTTATGCCGTCCGATGACATTACGTTCAAGCTTGGCAATAAATTTGTCCATATACATCTTTTTTCGCTTGGTGATGATGGCAAATTCATCACCACCCAGACGTGCAACGAAGTCCTCTTCGTCACAATTTTCCACAAGTCTTCTGGCTACCTCTTTAAGCACCTCATCACCGACATGATGTCCATGGGTATCGTTGATGGCCTTGAACTTGTTAAGATCAATGAAAAGGAGTGCAAACGGCTCATTCTCATGAATCAACTCCATCATGGTATCTTTATATTCTTTTCTGTTTGCAATCCCAGTCAATTCATCACTGGATGCATCGATGGTCACTTCATTGAGTGTTTCTGTAAGCATCATATTCTCACGGTCAAGACTAAGGATAAAGCGCTGAAAGAAAATAACGACAAGCATGGTTGTAAGACCAAACATAATCAGTATGTCATAGTGTGTTTTCCAGTACTCCGAATAGGTATACAGGATAAACCATGCCACTGCGGAAAGAAAAACACTGATATTGAAGAAGAGTGAGCCAAAACTCAAACCGCTGCGTATGATAATCAACAGATACAGAGGCAGAAGATAAAGGCTGTCTTTGTCAAAAAGAGCAATAAAAAAGGTTAACAGTCCAATATCGGTAATCAACAATAATGTTTTACGCACTTCAACAAATTTGCTTGGATAGGTAGAAATATAGTAAAAATGAGCCACAGAAAAAAGCACCACTACCAAGAGCGTAAACCCTGAAAGCAGCGCGTTTTCGGCGACTATACCTTTGGTAATACCCGAAAGAATAAAGGCTGCGAGCATCAAAACAGCCAGCGCGACAAAACGGTCGGTCGCATATTTCCGCTCCTGCTGATAATAAATGGTTTGGGAAAGCATATCTGCTCCTTGCAAAAAATAGAATAAAGATATCTTACACTTTTTTCTCTTTAGAAGGAGAGGATGGTTTTTCAGGTTCAAAAACAAGGAGAAATAAACGTGCGCAAGGGGAAAAAGATACACACTGTAATACTTTTTATGAAAAACCATCCAGAAGGCAAAAGCACCCCAATATTTCAAGGGAGGAGGCGGGGTACCACTTGCCTTCACACGGTTATCATACTATAGAAGTGTGTACTCTTTGTGGACTTTCCAATATAAAAAATACTCCACACCGTTTCAACACGAAACAGGTATGCTATGATATATGTATTCTTGCAATTCACTGTTAGAGGAGTTAATCATGCAAAAAAAAACATTCACCCTTATTGACAACCGCACCGGAAAAGAAGTTGAATATCCTATTATTGAAGGAACACGGGGGCCTGCGGCTGTAGACTTCCGGAACCTTTTTAAGGATACCGGCACATTCTCTTATGATCCCGGCTATACCTCAACCGCAAGCTGCAACTCCACGATCACCTTCATTGATGGTGCCAAAGGAGAGTTACGCTATCGAGGTATTCCCATTGAAATACTCGCTAAAGAACATTCCTACCTTGAAACCTGTTTTTTGCTGCTGAACGAACACCTTCCGAGCATCAGTGAACTGCATAATTTTGATCTAGAACTGCGTCATCGTGCTTTTCTGCATGAAGGTCTGCGTAACCTTTTCAATGCATTCCCGGACAATGCGCACCCCATGGCAACGCTCTCTGCATCGGTAACGGCACTGGCCTCCTTTTACCAGGAACACCTCGATATGAACAATGAAACCGAGTATCACGAGATGGCGCACCGTATCATTGCAAAAATGCCAACCCTCGCTGCCTTTGCCTACAGACACTCTCTCGGTATTCCTTTTATCCAACCCGATATTGATTTGAGTTTTACCAAAAATTTTCTGACCATGATGAGAGCCTATCCTGGAGGGAAAATGCATCTTGGTCCATTGGGACATGAAGAAATTAAAGAAATAGAAGTAAGGGCGTTAGATACTATTTTCACACTTCATGCAGACCATGAACAGAATGCTTCTACGACTGTCGTACGTAATGTCGCATCAACCGGGGCGCATCCCTACGTGGCCATCTCTTCCGGTATCGCCGCACTCTGGGGGCGTGCGCACGGTGGTGCGAACGAATCCGTTATTGCACAGCTGGAAATGATCGGCTCGGTCGAGAATGTGGATGCGTTCATTGCACGCGCCAAAGATCCCAATGATGATTTCAGACTCATGGGCTTTGGACACCGCGTTTATAAAAATTTTGATCCTCGTGCACAGGTACTGAAAAAACTTCAGGATGAGCTCAAAGAAACCCTCGGTCTTGACTCCAGGCTCTTGGACATTGCAGGCAGGATTGAAGAGATTGCACTCAATGATGAATATTTTGTTTCCCGTCATCTCTACCCCAATATCGATTTTTATACCGGCATTATCCTCACGGCTCTGAAAATTCCAAAAAATATGTTCACACCTGTTTTTGTCATAGGCAGAACCGTTGGATGGATCACACAGTGGATAGAGTTTAAAAAAGACCCTTCTTCCAAAATTGCCAGACCGAGGCAGCTCTATCTTGGAGATTAACGTTATCTATCCCACTGTAGGGTGTTGTCCCCTAACAACATCTTCCTATCTGTTAAGCAATGATACTTTAAATAAACATTCACACTATTGGTGTTGTGAGGGCACAACACCCTACGAAAAACACGCAAAATAAGCCGTTTTTTTATTTTTTTCATATCTATAGTCGGCAAAATGGTAAAAGTGGCTTATTTTAGCTGCCAGTGTATTTAAATTGGATATTGTGATTTTTACATTTAAGCAGATTGTCATCCCGTACTTGATACGGGATCTTGACACTGTTCAACAAGTTGACGCAAAGATTCCTGCTTTCGCAGGAATGACGGAATGGTATGTTTGTCATCAACCATGAAATTGACTTTCTTTTACTGACAGCCCACACACTCCTGACTTCTGTCTTCTACATCATTCGTACTCTCCGGTGACTGTGAACGCAGATAGTAGGTAGACTTGAGCCCGAACTTCCATGCGTTCATGTAAATTTCGTTCAGGTATTTTCCGCTTGCCTTGTCGAGGGTAATGAAAATATTCAGCGACTGTCCCTGGTCGAGCCACTTTTGACGAATGGCTCCGGCTTTGATAAGCAGGTTCTGGTCAAGGTCGTATGCCGGGGTGTAGTACTGCCAGGTTTCGGGTGAGAGGTTTGGTACAACAACGGGGATGAGTCCGGAGAGGTTCTCTTCGAACCACTTGCGCTTATAAACAGGTTCTATTGCCTGCGTGGTACCCGTAAGGATGGAAATGGAACTTGTCGGCGCAATGGCCATCAGATAACCGTTTCGCATGCCATCCTGTTTGACTTTCTCTCTAAGCTTCTGCCAATCATGGGTATATCCGAAAAGTCCGCCTCTGTCAACAAGCTTACAGGCATTCTCGTTGGCCTTATCGATCGGGAAAATTCCCTTGGACCAGTCGGAACCCTCAAAGTTGGGGTAGGTACCTTTTTCAATAGCCAGGTTGCTGGATGCCTCAATTGTATAGTAAGAGAACGATTCCATCACTTCATCGATCTTCTCAAGATGTTCAGCGCTTCCCCATTCTATCTTCTGTTCGGCAAGCATCTGCGCTTCTCCCATGACACCAAGGCCAATTGAGCGCGACTTTTCATTGGTACGTTTTACCTTCGCCAACGGATAAAAGTTGAGGTCAATGACATTGTCAAGCATTCGTACAGCAATCGGTACGACCCGTTCAAAATCCTCTTTGCTATTGATTTTGGAGAGGTTGACCGATGCGAGATTACATACAGCCGTATCACCGTCAATGCATTCCTTGTCAACGATCCATATCTGTTTTCCGTTCAAGCTGTCAAGCGCTGTAACTTTCTTGGCCGGCTTTGTTACGCCACTGTCAACTGTCAACAATTCATTCTCATCGTACGACTCTACTGTCCCGTCAACGAACCGGAAACGTGTCTTGTAATAATTGGGGCTGGTGTTCTGAAAAATCTCTGTACAAAGGTTGGTACTGCGGATGATGCCTGCATGTTTATTGGGGTTGGCACGGTTTGCCGTATCTTTGAATGTCAGGAAAGGGTTACCCGTTTCAAAATAGGAACGAAGAATCTCTTTCCATAGTCCCTTGGCAGAAATACGTTCACGGGTAATTTCATCATCACTGTGCTCAAGCTCGACATAACGTTTTTCAAACGCCTCTCCGTAAAGCTCGGTTAACTCCTTTACTTCATACGGATCGAAAAGTGTCCACATTTCGTCATTTGCTACACGTTCCATAAAGAGGTCATTGAGCCAGAGTGCAGGAAAGAGATCATGTGCACGTCGGCGTTCTTCACCGGAGTTCTTTTTAAGGTCGAGGAAGTCTTTGATATCCACATGCCACGGCTCGATGTACACTGCAATCGCCCCCTTTCGGGTACCGAGCTGATCCACTGCAATGGCAACATCATTGGCGATTTTCAGGAAAGGCACGATACCGCCTGCTGCATGCTTGTGCCCGTCGATATAGGAGCCCATACCGCGTACCTGCATCCAGTCCCAGCCAATACCGCCGCCAAACTTGGAAAGCAGTGCCATCTCTTTGTATCCGTCAAAAATTCCCTCAATGTTGTCCGGTGTTGAACCGATATAACACGAACTGAGCTGATGTCGCGGTGTACGCGCATTGGAGAGCGTCGGTGTCGCCGCCATCACTTCAAATTTACTCAGGATGTCGTAAAACTTCTTTGCCCAGGTCTGACAGTCAAATTCATTCTGTGCCAGAAACATCGCCACTGCCATAAAGAGCTGTTGGGGAAGTTCAATAGGCGTCCCTTTTTTGTCTTTAATAAGATAACGGTCATAAAGTGTCCGGATACCAAGGTACGTGAACTGAAGATCACGTTCAGGTTTGATGTAATCATTGAGATCATCAAGGTCATACTTCTCTTTCAAGCCAAGGACGATACGCCCCTCTTTCTCTCCCTTTTCGAAATACTCGCGCAAGTGATTATAACCTGTAAAGCCGGTAACCTTGTGATAGAGGTCGTAAAGGAAAAGACGCGCAGCAACAAAGGTCCAGTTGGGACGGTCAATATCAATTTTGTCTACCGCAGTCTTAATGAGTGTTGTCTGAATTTCCTCAGAGCTGATCATGTCACGGAACTGCAGCTTCGCATCGACTTCAAGCTCGCTCTGGCTTACGCCTGCAAGTCCTTCTACTGCTGCTGATGTATACTTCTGGATCTTGCTGACATCCAGTGTCTCTACCCTACCGTTCCTCTTTACAACACGAATCATACATACTCCTGAATTATCGCCACAAAATAACATTGTTGTGACATTTTATTACCCCTTACAGCGAGGCAAAAAGATTACCCGATTTTACTCAAATTATGGTTAATTACGTTTGAAATTCTGTATCATTTTTAGGCAATGTTTTTATAAGAGATTGTAATTATGAAGGAGAAGTTGTCAAGGGAAAAGTTGACAACAATGTCAACCAAGACAAGAGGCTGCATACCCGAAAGCAGCCTCATATTTAGATACTGTTATTTACCAAAAACCCGCTCAAAAATTCTGTCGACATTCTTGGTATAGTAGTCATAGTTGAAGCATTCTCGGATCTGCTCCTCACTGAGTTTTTCTCTAAGTTCCTTGTCTTCAAGCAGGTACTGGAGATATAGAGATTCTCCTTTTTCATTGACAGTCGGTTTCCCCTGCTGGATTTCTTCCCAGACTTTCATTGCGTTGCGCTGGACAATCTTGTAGGCATCTTCACGGCTGACTCCAGCTTTGGGGAGTTCGAGAAGTACACGCTGAGAGAAAACAAGCCCGCCGGTAAGGTTGAGGTTTTTCATCATATTTTCAGGCATGACGGTCATGTTGGCAATGACACCATTCATACGATGCAGCATGAAGTCTGTGGTAATGAAAGAGTCCGGTAGCCAAAAACGTTCGGTTGAGGAGTGGGAGATGTCACGCTCATGCCAAAGGGCGACATTTTCCATGGCAGGGGTTGCATAGGCACGGATGATACGTGCAAGCCCGGTGATATTCTCTGTGAGGATTGGGTTACGTTTGTGTGGCATCGCCGAAGAGCCCTTCTGCCCTTTGGCAAAATACTCTTCTACCTCATACACTTCTGTACGCTGCCAGTGGCGTACCTGTACAGCAAACTTCTCCACTGAAGATGCCAGCAGTGCCAGTGCAGATGCCAAACGTGCATAACGGTCACGCTGGATCACCTGGTTGGAGACCGGTGCCGGTTTAAGACCAAGTTCCTCCATGGCATACTCTTCAAGTTCAAGCGGTGCATGTGCGAAGTTACCCATCGCGCCACTGATCTGCCCTACCCTGATGACTTCCATTGTCTCTTCGAGATTTTTGAGATGACGCGCCATCTCATCATACCAGACCGCCAGTACCAGACCAAAAGTAATAGGTTCCCCATGAATACCATGGCTTCGTCCGACCATCAATGTCTTTTTGTGTTCGTAGGCACGCTTTTTAATAGACTCCATCATCATCTTTACATCTTCGATAATGATTTTCAGGGAACGTACCATTTGAAGTGCCACTGCTGTATCGACGGTATCGGAACTTGTCATACCGTAGTGGAACCATCTGCTCTCCTCACCCAGTGTCTCGGAAACCGAGGTAGTGAATGCAATAAGGTCATGTTTGGTTACTGCTTCAATTTCATCGATACGTTCAACGGAGAAACCTGCATTTTTGACAATTTTCTCAGCATCTTCATCAGGGATAAGCCCCAGCTTGTTCCATGCCTTGACGACTGCCAGTTCAACATCAAGCCATGCCTGATATTTTGCCTGCATTGTCCAATTGTCAGCCATCTCTTTACGTGAATAACGTTCTACCATACTAACCCTTATGTGTGTAAAATTTTGGTACTATTCTACCAAAATCGCAGTTACAAAGAGGTGAGAGATGCCGTTCGTCAAAGAGAAGTTTCACGTGAAACAAACCATGCCTGCCTTCCTTTTTGTAATGCGTACATTCAACCTTACTCAGGGACAGGCACAACGTCTTGTCTGTAAAGGCCGCCTGCTTATTGATGGAGAATCCATTTACAATCCCGGAACAAAACTGCAACCCGGAGAAGTAGAGGTTGTCCATTTCAAACCTGCCGGTACCGGCGTAAAGCCCCTCTTTCAAAACAGAGATTTTATGATCTTTGAAAAGCCCTCCGGGGTATTGGTACACCCCAACAAAATGGAAACCCCCTACTCCATGCTTGACGAGATACGTGCCTTGCATGGGGAGAATGCCAATGCAACCCATCGTATTGATATGGAAACTTCCGGTTTGTTACTTGCGAGCAAACATAAAAAAGCAGAAAACTTCCTCAAAAGTGCCTTTGAAAAAAAGACGATCCGTAAAAGTTATCTTGCCTGGGTTGATGGCAAACTTACAGAGCCATTCTTTGTAGAAGAGCCCATCAAAATCAATAATGATTATTCAGAGTGTAAACACAAAGTATTTATCGATAATGAAGGGAAACACTCCCGTACAGACTTTAAACCACTGTATTATGATGCTATACTGGATGCAACCTTGGTCGCCTGCTATCCTCTTACAGGAAGAACTCATCAGATTCGTGTTCATTTGTTTCACGTGAAACACCCTATTTTGGGCGATCCTATTTACGGTACAACATTCCAAACTGCCAATGCATATTTAGAAGATGCCCTCAGCCCGCAGCAACGTCTTGAGCAGACAGGTGCCACACGGCTGATGCTTCATGCACAGACGCTTAGTTTTTCTTACGGGGCGACCTATTTTATTGAGAGTAAAGTTGATTTTGCAGGGATGAAGGGGGAGATATGTCCAATGGAAAAACGGAAGTTTAATGAGGAAATAGTTGGTAGGGATTAAGAATTGGTTACTGGTATATTGAGTATGGGGTGCAGTGTTTGGTTCGCGTAGGGTGCGTAGTCACGCACTTTGAACGATATGGTAAGAGTAACGTTTATTTTCGATCAACGGCTTGAAGGTGCGTGACTACGCACCCTACAGAAATAGAAGCTTTTCGAAACGAAAAGCATACCAAAACTATACACTCTTCACTATTAATTCTTCACTTCACGCAACACGTGACTATTCTTCGTCGCTTCTGTTCGCTTCATACACAAACCAGCCGCCGCCGATACCGACAACCAGCACAATAAATACCAACATTCCTATTTGTACATCAGGCATATTACACCTCTCCTTTGGCTTCCTGCTCACGTAACTGACCGCAGGCAGCAGAAATATCAAGTCCTTTGGACTCTCTGATGGTGCAATGTAGTCCTCTTTTGGTTAAATACTCCTGAAATTTCTTCATATCTTCTTCGGTCGGACGCTTGAATTCAGTACCGCCATAGGGATTGAAGTAAATAAGGTTAACCTTTGCTTTGATGCCGTCAAGCAGTTTGAGCAGTTTCTTCGCGGCACTAATATCATCGTTGACATCTTTGATGACAAGATACTCGAACATCACCCGCTTTCTGTCGTTAACAGGAAAGTTTTTGACTGCGGTGATGATAGACTCGATATTGTAGGCTTTGTTGATGGGCATCAGCTTCTGTCTCAGGTCGTCATCGACTGCATGCAGTGAGATGGCAAGATTGATGCCAAGCTCCATCTTACCCAGCTTCTCAATCTTGCTGCTCAGACCCGAAGTTGAGATGGTCTGACGGTGTGGTGCGATGGCCATCCCCTCTTCATCGGCAAATATTTTTACCGATTTGGCAACCGCATCAAGATTGTCAAGCGGCTCACCCATACCCATGAAGACAATGTTGACACGGCGGTTGGCAGCGATGTCGTTGTCCTTTTTGATCAGGCGCAACTGCTCGACGATCTCGCCGGGTGTCAAATTACGCATAAAACCGCCCTTTGCAGTCAAACAAAAGGCACACCCTACCTTACACCCTACCTGAGAGGAGATACAGACTGTATAGCGCTCCTGATGCTTCACAGAGCCATCTTCATGGTACGCTTTCTCACGCATTAGCAGCAAAACCGCTTCAACAGTGTGACCGTCATGCAATTCGAAGAGGTATTTTCGGCTGCCGTCAATGCTGTCCTGTACCGTCACCGTCTTAAGAGGCGTCAGTATATATCGTTCCTCCAACTCCTCCCGAAGTGCTTTGGGCAGATTTTTCATCTCCGCAAAGGAGGTTGCGTATTTGTGGTAGATCCACTGGTATATCTGCTTGGCTCTGAATGCCGGTTTAATCTCTTCGGCAAGCTCTTGTTTTGTTAGATCTTGAATGATTTTTTTCATATTATCCTCATTTTAAATGTCCACACCACTGGTTTTCACAGGGTATCCCGTCACCATCACCATCCATTTTTGTATAGGGACAGTGCTTTATGAAATATTTTGCTTCTTCGCATGAATTCATTTGACTACAATATTCTCTGCCATCACATCTATATATGGTTTGATTATTATGGTGACTTAAAGTCTTTGTTGTATGTTCCTCTCTAAATCTTTCCTGTTGTTTCATAAAAGAACTAAAATCGTCTGTTTCTTCAGTAGACACTTTATGCTTTAAAGTCTTTTTTGTATGCTCCTCTCTAAATTTTTTCTGTTCTTTCATAAATGTATCAAAATCATCAGTCATTTCAGTACGCTCTTGATGTTTTGGTATAGATAACACATTATTCTGAGAATCATCAAAAAAATGAAATTTACCAAATATAACAAGTATTATTACTAATGATATTAGAAGCGTAATCCTTCTGGAAGAAAAAAGCCTTCTCCTTTTCGACTTTTTTTCATTGTATGAATGAATTATACGATTAGACGAAACAGAATGATTAGGCTTTATATTCTGGATATAGGCTCGAATAGCTTTTTTCTTACCATTTTTCCCCTTCCCAACTTCATACATAATCAGATCACCGACCTTTGGACGACAATCTTTTACTTTAAAGTCTGAGATATGAATAAATATGTTTTCGGAACCGTCATCTGGTGCGATAAAACCAAATGCTCTTTCAAAATCCCATTTGACAAGATGCCCTTTCACTATATAGTCCACTTCCCCACGTATATTGTGAGTCTTTCCATCGCCACTTGATGATTTTTCATAAAATCTCTATGCGCATTTTTATTACAGTAATTCGTGACAATAAACAGACCCGCGGCAGGAATATTGAATGCTTTGGCTACCTTGAGCACCGCATAAAACTCCATATTTTCCAGATGAATGCCTCTTTGTCTGTACCACTTTCCTGCTGTCTCATTGGTCGTAATATAGTTAGAGGAGTTGACAACAGTTTCACGTGAAACATTTTGGTCTTTGAAAAAAGAGTGGATTTCAGCCATCTCTTCCAAAGATGCTATGCCCTCTACTCCCTCTTCAAGGGGTGTGTAGGCATCTTCTGTGATAACACTTTGCTCTATCTGTGTCGCTTTTTGTGATGTGACAATCTCAAAAATCTCTTTGTCACCGTAACTGCCTGCTGTTCCTACAAAAAAAAGAAACTCCGGTTTTTCAAGCATACAGATACGGGTCAGGTTGATCGCCACATTCTCAAGCCCTATGCCCACTGGTTTGGCGAAATCAAACTGCTCGATGTTGCCTGCACAGACAATCATCCAAGTCTCACTGGAATATTTTCAGACTTGAGGTAACGCTTCAGATCCATAATGTCAATCTCCCTGAAGTGAAAGATCGATGCTGCAAGTGCTGCATCGGCATTGCCAAGTGTAAATGCTTCTTTCATATGCGCCATCGTACCTGCACCGCCGCTGGCAATCACAGGAATGTTCACTACTTCGCCGATTTTTCGGTTGAGCTCGTTGTCAAATCCTGCTTTGGTACCGTCGGCATCCATTGAAGTAACCAACAGCTCCCCTGCCCCTCGTTCATACACCTCTTTTGCCCATGCAACAGCATCGATGCCCGTATCGTTGCGGCCGCCATGTGTGAAGATGTGCCACGTTTCCTCTCCCACACGCTTGGCATCGATGGCCACAACAATACACTGTGATCCAAAACGTTTTGCACCTTCTTCTATAAATCCAGGTCGATTGATGGCAGCAGAATTGATACTCACTTTATCACACCCCACATTGAGCAGGGCGTAAATGTCTTCAAGCTTGCGGATTCCTCCGCCGACAGTGAGGGGGATGAAGACCTCCTGTGCAACTTTTTTTACAACATCAACAATGGTGTCACGACCCTCGTGACTTGCTCCAATATCAAGGAAGGTCAACTCATCCGCACCTTCCTCGTTATAGCGGCGCGCCACTTCAACCGGGTCTCCCGCATCTCGAAGGCCGACAAAGTTGACCCCTTTTACGACACGTCCGCCGTCTACATCGAGACAGGGAATGATGCGTTTTGCAAAATAGTCCATGCATTCTCCATTTTTGCCGCCATTTTGGGCAAATTTATGGTAAGATTATACAAAAATTATCCCAAATAGGGGTTTAGCCATTGGCTATAAAGGTAGATTACAGTATGATAAACGATAATTTGGCAGAGTTTGCTTCTAAAAAATTCGGCCAGAATTTTCTGAAAAACAGTTTCTACCTGCAGAAAATCATCCAAGCGATGCCCGAGGACGACCTTAAGGTTGCCGAAATCGGGCCTGGCTTAGGTGATTTAACCAAAGAGCTTGTAAAAGCTCGAAATGTCACAGCATTTGAGGTTGATAAAAGACTATGCGAGCATCTTTCAACGGAATTTGAAGCCCCCATCTCACAGGGACGCTTTGAACTGCGCTGCGGAGATGTGCTTGAGCGTTGGGGGGAAGGCGCTCTTCTGGATGAACCTTATCATCTGGTAGCGAACCTCCCCTACTATATTGCAACCAATATCATATTGAAAGCTTTCAAGGATGAACAATGCCGGTCCGTACTGGTCATGGTTCAGAAGGAAGTTGCCGTCAAGTTCGCTGCCAACCCTGGAGAGAAGGCCTTTTCTGCTCTCTCCGTACTGGCTTCAAGTGTCGGGAAGGCCACGCTCTGCTTCGAGGTAGAACCCGAAGCGTTCATTCCGCCCCCCAAGGTGACCTCCGCCGTGCTTTTAATAGAGAAAGAGCGCAGTCTGGATGACGATAAGTTTGAAGCGTTCCTCAGGATCGCTTTCGCGCAGCCGCGCAAAAAGCTTTTCAAAAACCTTACTGCGGCTTTCCCGAAAGATAGGATTGCAGCAACTTTCGCAACACTGGATCTCGATCCGAACTTGCGGCCTCATGAAGCTGGGACATCAATGTATCATCTGCTATATAATGAATTAAAGGATATGTTAGATGGAAAACAGCAAACCAACCAACGAAAACAGTCAAAATCAAGGGCAAAAAACGCAGGAAGGCAATAAGCCGCAACGTAACAGAAGACCCAACCCTCACAGACAGAACAGTAATCCCGCTCAGGGACAAAATGGCGGCGGTGAAAGCGGCGAAAACCGCAACGAGAACCGTAATCGCAACCGTAACCGCAATAGAAAACCCAATCCTAACCGTCAGGGCGGACAGCTGCGACAGGAGGGACAGGGCAACCAGAATCAGAGCCAAAAATCCGGAAACAGCAATAATCGGAAGCCCGGCAATAACAATGCCAACCGTAACGGTGGAGGCAACAAGGGACGCGGTGGAAACAAGCGCAAGAATGTCACTACCGTCAACGATACCATGCGTGCTTCACTTGAAGAGAACAAACGTGTCCAGGAAGCGAGAATGGCACCTTGGAAACAAATTGACCTAAACTCTAAGGGCAAAGTGCGCTTTACACCGCTTGGAGGCCTCGGAGAAATCGGCGGGAACATGGCTGTACTCGAAACAGAAACCACTGCCATAGTCATCGATGTGGGGATGAGCTTCCCGGATGAAACCATGCACGGCGTGGACATCCTTGTACCGGATTTCAGCTACCTGCATACCATCAAAGACAAGATCAAAGGTATTGTGATCACGCATGGCCACGAAGACCACATCGGTGCGGTGCCTTACCTCTTCAAAGAACTGAAGTTTCCTATCTACGGTACGCCGCTGGCACTGGCGATGATCGAGAACAAGTTCAACGAACACGGGCTCAAGGGCGATGCGAAGTACTTCCGTTTCGTTACCAAGCGTAAACAGTATGAAATCGGCGATATGAAGATCGAGTGGATCCACAACACCCACTCCATCATCGACGCCTGTTCACTTGCCATCGAAACACCTGCGGGTATTTTGATGCACACAGCAGATTTCAAGATCGACCATACACCGGTAGACGGTTACACAATGGATCTCAGACGCTATGCACACTACGGAGAAAAAGGCGTACTCTGTCTCTTTTCGGACTCGACCAACTCACACAACCCAGGCTTTACCAAGAGTGAAACCGTAGTGGGCAAGACCTTTGACCAGCTCTTCGAGATGGCGAAGGGGCGCGTGATTATGTCTACCTTCTCCTCCAACGTACACCGTATCTTCCAGGCTATGCAGCGTGGGGTCAAGCACGGAAGAAAGATCTGTGTCATCGGACGTTCCATGGAACGCAACGTCGAGACCAACCGGGCGCTTGGCTTTGTAGATATTGACGACAGACACTTCATCGAAGTGCATGAGGTGCCAAAGTATGCCGACCATGAGATCCTTATTGTCACCACCGGGTCACAGGGGGAAACCATGGCGGCACTCAACCGTATGGCGACAGACGAACACCGCCATATCAAACTCAAGCCAAGCGACACCGTTATCATCTCCGCTTCCGCCATTCCGGGCAACGAAGCAAGCGTTTCCAAACTGATGAACCTACTGATGAAAGCCGGCGTTACTGTGCGATACAAAGAGTTCAGTGACATTCACGTCTCCGGTCACGCAGCACAAGAGGAGCAAAAGCTCATCCTCAGACTGGTACAGCCAAAATTCTTCCTTCCGGTACATGGTGAGTACAACCACATTGCAAAACATGCAAAAACTGCGGTCTCATGTGGTGTCGATGAGCGCAACATTCTGCTGATGAGTGACGGTGACCAGGTGGAGATCACACCAAAGTATCTCAAAAAGGTCAAAACGGTCAAATCGGGAAAAACCTACATTGACAACCAAAACAACATGACCATTGAAAACGATGTTGTACTCGACAGACAGAAGCTTGCAGAAGACGGCATCGTGACTATTGTTGCACAGGTTTCACAAAGTGAAGGCAGACTGGTAGGCAAACCGGTCGTTTACACGCATGGTCTGGTACCGGACAAAGAGGACAAGAAGTTCGCCAAAGAGATCGAGCAGCTGCTTGAGACGATGCTACTCAATATGAAAGCCAAAGGTATCCCCGAACACACTGTTATCGAAACTGAAATCAGAGCGGCGGTACGCAAGCATATCGTACGTACCAAAAAGCGCTATCCTCTCATCATACCTACCGTCTTTGTCGTCTAAGACCTGCGGTATATGGCAGGGTACCCTCCCCTGCCTGCATCTATGCTATAATCATACCCTGACAATCCATTCACAACGAGCGAAACCATGAACCTGATAGAGAGTGCAAAAGAAACCCTGCTAATCGAAGCGGATACACTGCAAAAGGCAGCTGAACGACTTGATGAGAACTTTACCAAAGCTGTCGAACTCATTTTACAGACCAAAGGAAAACTGATCATCACCGGTGTGGGAAAATCAGGGCTTGTAGGTGCCAAAATGGCGGCTACTTTTGCCTCTACTGGAACATCGAGTTTCTTTCTACACCCTACAGAAGCATTGCACGGTGACCTGGGGATGATCGGCAAGGAGGATACGCTGCTTGCCATCAGCAGCAGCGGCGAAAGTGAAGAGCTGACGAAGATTCTGCCGCATATCAAACGTTTTGAAATTCCACTGATCGGTATGACAGGAAACCCGGACTCTTCGCTGGGACGTTACGCCGATGTATGGATTGACATTTCGGTAGAGAAAGAGGCCTGCCCTCTCAACACTGCTCCTACTGCATCGACAACGCTGACGATGGCACTCGGTGATGCACTGGCCGTCGTGCTGATGAAGCAAAGAGGTTTCAGAAAAGAGGATTTCGCCTCTTTTCATCCCGGTGGTGCATTGGGGAAAAAGCTCTTTGTCAAGATCAAAGACCTCATGAGGACAGAGAATTTACCGGTCATCACACAGACAACACCGCTCAAAGAAGCGATTGTCACCATGAGTGAAGGGAAACTCGGCAATGTGCTGATTACCGATGAAGAGGGGAAGCTAAGCGCTATTCTAAGTGACGGCGACCTGCGGCGTGCACTGATGCAAGAAGGGTTCAGTATGGAGGAGAGCGCATACACCTATGCCACCAAAGCTCCTAAAAGCTACCAGAATACCGAGCTGCTCGCAAGTGAAGCACTCGAAATCATAGAAAATGCACGCATTCAGCTGCTTCCCATCACCGATGATGAAGGAAAAATTGCAGGCGTACTACACATTCATGACCTGGTTAATGCAGGTATCAAAAGCAAGTAAGGCACAAACATGAGACTGAACAAATATATCGCCCATAATACCAAATACTCCAGACGGGAGGCCGACAAGCTCATCGAAGCGGGAGAAGTCACCCTTAACAAACGCCCCATCAGGGAGTTCGGCTATGAAGTACAGCCCGGCGACCGCATCTTTGTCAAAGGGCGGATGGTCAAAGAAAAAGGCAACGAAGTGACTGTCATTGTCTACAACAAGCCCAAAGGGGTGCTGGTAACCAAAAAAGATGACCGCGGGCGTACGACCATTTACCACAAGCTTCCGGGCAAATTCAGGCACTTTATCCCTGTAGGGAGGCTCGACTATGCCTCAGAGGGTCTTTTGCTTCTGACGGACAATGTAGACGTCGCTACGGCACTGATGGAAAGCAACCTTGACCGTACCTACAACATCAAGATCGATAAACCGCTCACGCAGGAGATGGTCGATGCAATGCGTGAAGGACTGGTACTTGACGATGCTACTGCCGGTGCACACGAAAAGAGCAAGATACGCAGCATGGAGTTTGCCCCTTTTGTCGGCTTCGAGCTTCGCAGTGAAGGCAAAAACTACACCAAACTGCGTGTGACTATTAACGAAGGCAAGAACCGTGAACTGCGCCGCTTCTTCGCACATTTCGATGCAAAGGTACTTGACCTCAAGCGTGTGGCGTTTGGAGGCATAGAACTGAACAATCTGCCTACCAACAAAACACGTTTTTTCACCAAACGCGAATATGATGACCTGCACGCTTTTCTCAAAGCACGCAAAAAAGAGCAGAAAAAGGCCAAGAAGAGAACTGTTGAGGATGAACAGGCACAATGAGCACCCTGGCACTCAAGTACCGCCCGGTCAGCTTTGACGAGATTGTAGGGCAGGAACGGCTGCTTGGCAAAGAGGGGGTACTGCGCAAACTCATTGAAAGCGGCAAACTCGAACACACCTTTCTTTACGGACCTCCCGGATGCGGTAAGACCACACTCGCCCGTATCATCGCCAATATGACAGGGAGACCTTTTTACGAAATAAATGCCACTTCTCTCAAAATCGAGGAGCTGCGCAAGATTTTCAAGACCTATGCCAATGCTCTGCAAAAACCGCTTATTTTCATCGATGAAGTGCACAGACTCAGCAAAAACCAGCAGGAGGTACTGCTGCCATTTATGGAGAACAACGATGCGCTCATCATCGGCGCTTCTACCGAAAACCCCTACTTCTCGCTGACAGCTGCGATGCGTTCACGCTCCCACCTCTTCGAACTGAATGCCATCGACAGTGAAGCAATGCACGCTTTTTTGGACAAGGTACTTAAAACAGAGCATATAAGGGCAGATGAAAATGCCAGAGAGTACCTTGTTTTCTCCAGCGGCGGTGATCTGCGTGCCATGCTTAACCTG
>WGDG01000236.1 GCA_015493425.1 Sulfurovum sp. | reverse complement strand
GGTTGTATCACTGGGAGACCTTTGATCAAATTGGTAAAAACAAGTATTTATTGAAAGGAAATGGATGGCTTTATGCGGTGTTGGATCAGTTGGCAGGAGGTGAAGCTTATAGTTTACCGGTTGTGACAGAAGATGCAGTACACCATAAAACACTGCTTGTAAAAAAAGATAAAAAGATATATCTGCTTACAACTGTATTTTCCGATGAAAGAGATGCCAAGTTTGAAAAAAGCATCACTTTATCCATTCCATCAGAATTATTGCCAATTGGACAATTAAAAACTAAGCAATGGACATATTTAACTTCAGAGACTTCTGTTATAGATGTCATACACAATGACTTTCTTGCTAAGGGTTTTTTGACGCCTGTTTTTCTATCAAATTTAAGTGTAGTGGGTCGTGTTAACATAATGGGAGGTATAAAAAGCAGACCATATATGTTCAAAAACTGGGACCACTATACAAAAATTATTGCAAACTCTTTAACTTTAAAACCGTTTACTGAAACATTGAAGCAAAAAGACGGTTTGATACAGATTGATATGGCTGTCAATGTACCTTCTGTCAATGTTATTGTATTTACCTTGAAATAAATTTTGTATGTAAAGTATGAAAAAATGATATATGCGCCACAATCCTGCTTTTTATACTCTTTTGGTTAGAATATAATGAAATGAAAGAAGAGGATTAATACGTGTACAATGCAATTCTTGAAGAAAACTCCGAGTATCTCCAGCAAAAAATAGATGACCTTGTCGAACTGGTTGAAAATGAGCCTGAAGCGTGGTATAAACATCTTATAGAAAAAATAGCCCAACAGGAACTTCTCATAGAAAAGCTGATGGCACGTATGCAGGATTTTGAAAAGTTTGAAAAGCTCAACAGTGCAGTCATAGAGAGTGGTATGTTGACGCGTCAAAGCATGCTCAAAGAGCACTATAGTATCAAAGCAAACGATACACTGCTGCCTGATGAAGGATTTCACCCGACAGAAACAAGCACGAACGGCAAGGCATTCAGGTGGACAAAACAGAAGTTCTATTTTGATATTCCCATTGACAGAGAAGAAGAAAAAGTGTTTGAACTTCATTTGCCCTCTGCCATAAAACCTGAACTGCTCGAAAGCATACGCTGTTATGACAATGGCAATGAAATAGATATGACAAAGTCCGATGCGGGCAGAGGTGTTGTGTACCATGGCGTGTTGGAGGCGAACAGTTTTGAACGTGTTACACGTTTGGCGTTTGAAGCACTTGCAGCTTATGTACCCAAAGAGCTGGATCCGAATATCAACGATACCAGGGAACTTGCAGTGACATTTTCAACATTGATTGTGAAATAGACAGGATAGGCAGCATGAAAAAGATATCAGCAGTCATCTGTACCTATAACCGCTATGACGTTCTGCACAAAGCCATAGCCAGCCTGGAAGCACAGACATTGCCGAAGCAGGACTATGAAATACTGGTTATAGACAACTCTCCTGATTTTGAAGCGGCACAAAAGGTTCAAGAGCATTATGAGGAAAATGAAAACCTCTCATACATCATTGAAAAAACACCGGGTTTGTCAAATGCACGCAATGTCGCTGCCAATGCAGCCGAAGGGGAGTTTGTTGCGTTTATGGATGATGATGCCATTGCCTCTTCCGGGTGGCTGGAAAAAATTCTTGAAGCAGCCGAACAGTTTGAATCAGCCGATGTCATAGGGGGAAGAATAGACCCAATATGGGAAGAAGAGAGACCCTCATGGCTGGGAGATGAACTCCTTGGCAATGTTTCAGTGGTCAACTGGGGCGGTAGATGCCGTATTGCCAACGAGGAGGAGTGGTTTGCCGGTGCCAACATTACGTTTAGAAAAGAAACGTTGCTGAAACATGGCGGATTTCAAACCAACTTGGGACGGAAAGGAAGCGGTACAGTCCTCTTGAGCAATGAAGAAAGTGCTTTGATTGAAAATATAAAATCAGACAACGGTGTGATTGTCTATCAGCCGGAGGCCAGAGTAGACCATCTTGTGGAGAAAAAACGATTACAGCAGCCCTGGTTTAGAAAACGTGCCTCATGGCAGGCGGTTTCGGATTTTCTAATGAAGCCGGAAGAACAGGTACGCTACCTTGGCAGTGACTGGGAAAATCTCATAGGATATGTTAACAGTATGGAGCCGCAGAACAGAAATATACGTGCTTTGGCATATCCGACAGATGATCCTCATGTATTCAAATGGCAGCTCTCTGCCATCTATACGATTACGCGGCTTTCATTGTCGGGTTTTGAAGGACTGGAAGACTCTCGCTATGCATAACACTCTCAGACTTGACGGAGCAGAGATCCTTGTTGTTTCTCCTACACCCACCTGGCCACTTGACCATGGAAACAGAAAACGGGTTTTTTCGGTATGTGACGCTTTAAAACAAAGAGGCGCGATCATCCATTTTGTCTATTATCCTTCAGAGGGTGACTGGCGGAATCAATACCCCAAAAAAGCGCTACAGGTCATGCATGAACAGTGGGACTATGTCTACAAGGTCACCCCTTCCGTACCCTTGCATGTTTCTGCAAAAGGAGACAATCATACTATAGACGAGTGGTGGGACGAAGCACTTGAACGGGAACTCAACTGGCTCTCGTCTGTCAATCGTTTCGATGCCATGATTGTAAACTATTCCTGGCTTTCCAAGGCTTTGGAATGTGTACCGGAAAGTTGCCTCAAAGTGCTTGATACCCATGACCGTTTCAGTAACAGAGGGGAGCTTCTGGAAGAGCACGGTATTCAAAAAGAGTTTTTTCATACGACTCAGAAAGAGGAGACCAAAGCGCTTGTGCGTGCCAATATTGTCTGGGCAATCAAGCATGAGGAAGCGGAGTTTTTTCATAACCTGTTGGACAAATACGACTACGACGCTGCACGGAAAGAGGCAAAAGAGCGTGAAGAGACAGCGTTGCGGGCAAAAGGTATTGTGTTTGATACGGAAGAAGAGAGTGAAGAAAAGATTTACCATATACATACCGATGTGGCAGTCAAAACCATGCTGCATGTAGAAGCACACGAAGGGTTCACTTTTCAGGCGCCTTATCTGAAAAACAATTACCTGACAGTAGGTATCGTTGGCGCCTATAACAACATTAACCTCGTGAATACCAAAGCTTTTTTGGATGTTGCACTGCCTATATTTGAGAAATATATGGTACCGGTTAAAATCCTTTTGGCAGGCAGTATGTGTAAAGGTCTGCAAGATGTGAAACACCCGTTTGTGGAACAGCTTGGACGTGTAGAATCGTTAGACGACTTTTACAGCCAGCTCGATATTGCATTGGTACCCATGACGTTCAGTACCGGACTTAAAATCAAAGCGGGTGAAGCGTTGGCATATGGCGTTCCTTTGATGGCACACAAGCATGCTTTTGAAGGGTATCCGTCATATCACCCATGGCAGGTTCTGGATAGCCTTGAAGCCATTGCCCTGGCAGTCACAGAGGCGGCACATAACTACCAGGAAGTAGAAAACCTCAGAATCGCGTCTGAAAGGTCACAGACAGCCCTGCGTAATGAAGTCTCTGACACGCTGGATCACTTTGTGGAGACGATGAAAGAGAAACGTAAAACGGCAGTGATCGTTTTACCTGAACTTTACGCGGGTGACTACTCTTTGGTCAAATTGGGTATTGAGAATGTATGGAAACAGCTGGATACGTCCTACAGAGTTGTCTTCTATTATCCCTATCCCTTTCATGAAGAGGTACAGGCATACCTGGAGAAACAACGCAATACAGGTATGGTCGTGTGTGAGGATAAGCGTTTTGAGAGTGGACAGATATTGGCGGGTATGGCATTGCCGCATTTACATCAGATATGGGAATTCGATCTGTTATGGAACCTGTCGGACAAAGCCATAGACAAATTCGAATTTGAAAAAACGTTTTTCTATTTTGATGATAAAAGTTTTGATGCGGCATTCCATAAAAGTGTTGATGAAGATACAGATGTCGCCGTGTATGCCGCCATGCCTGACAGGCTGGAGAAACATACCTGCATCGACTGGTATGCCTGTCCGATATCGGGCAGTGCAGTGGAGATGTATAAAGCACTGTGGCATGAGAAGCCGGCAGAAGAGAGCAGCGCAGTCTATATGCTTTTAAGCGGTACCAAAGAGCAGATATATCTTTGGTACAGTCTTTATACCATGATGTTTGAAGATACATATGAATTGTATTGGATCATTGATTCAGATGAAGTGGGCTGGCCGGTAAAAAACCGGTTGGACATAGACATGGTACTGAAAGATTATTCGCAAATGAAAGAACCGGCAAGATGCGGAATTATGGCGAATTTTGGTGATTCAAACCGTTTAGCAGTGATCGCATGGGCATTGTATATCTGCAAACGCAGGATTTATGATGTGGAAGAAGTTTCTTTGGATGAAGGTGTTTTGAAACTTTCTTCAGTGTATCATGAGATGAAAAATTCCATAGAAAAACTTGATCTCAATAATTACAATAACAGGTTTCAGCATAATGTTGCAACGAAAGCAGCATTTTCAGATATTGTTGGCAAATTAAAAATAAGTAGGTTGCAAATGCCTATAAAAAAGGAAATTAGATGATAAAAATTCATTTTCATCTTGGTCAGCCAAAAACAGGTAGCAGCTCTATTC
>WGDG01000235.1 GCA_015493425.1 Sulfurovum sp. | reverse complement strand
GTCGTATCCGAAGAGTACGGGGCGTGAGAAGTTCAACGAAGCATGGTTAGAGAGGGTTCAGCGTTTAGCGTTTAGTGTTCAGAAAGAAACAACAACATTCAAACCTGTTGACGTGCAGCGTACCCTGCTGGAGCTGACAGCGCTTAGCATCTCCAATGAAGTGCTCAAATTCAATCCTGATATGCTTCTGTTGTGCGGCGGTGGGGCGCAAAACGGTTTTCTGGTCGAACGCATCGCTGCGCTGATGCCCAATGTACAGGTTGGGGTGATGGAACAGGCGGACAGCCTTGAAGCGATGATGATGGCATGGCTGGCTTACAAGCGGATGCAAAATGAACCTGTCGAACTCAAAGATGTGACGGGAGCCCAGGAAAATACGATACTTGGAGGAGTCTACAGATGAATGAAAATAAAGCACTGGAAACGTGGCTGAAGGAGTATGGGATCGACGCGGAATTGAAGCCGCTTGCCGGTGATGCGAGTTTACGCAAGTATTACCGTATCGAAGATCCGCTCCACAGCGGCATTGTGATGGATGCCTCCGCACAGCCTGAGTCGGTAGCACCTTTTGTCGATATTGCCCACCGCCTTTATGAAACGGGGGTACGTACCCCGAAGATCAATGCGTTTGATCTGGATCAGGGGTTTGTCTTTATGGAAGACCTTGGCAACCGCCATTTCTACGATGCTATAGAGAAAGAGGGGACACACTACTACCCCAAAGCGGTCGAGACGATCGCAAAAATGCAAAGAGCAGACACTTCCGGCCTGCCGCCTTACGACAGGGCGTTTCTGCTCTTTGAGATGGGACTGATGGAGGAGTGGTATCTTGGAAAGCATCTGGGTATGGCACCTACAAATGATGAAAAAGCGCTCATTAAGACAACACTTGAGAAGATCGCCGATGTGGTAGAGCAGCAGCCGCAGGGGTTATTCGTTCACCGTGATTACCATTCGCGCAACCTGATGTTCGACTGTAAGGATGACATCGTCGTTATCGATTTTCAGGATGCAAGGGTAGGAGTGCTCACATATGATCTGGTCTCTCTACTCAAAGATGCCTACGTGGAGCTGCCACAGGAGGAGGTAACGCGTCTGGCTCTCTATTTTAGAGATATCAGCGGCGTTGATGTGGATGATGCAACCTTTATGAAGTGGTTCGATTTTATGGGGCTGCAGCGGCACATCAAGATTCTTGGTATTTTCGCCCGCCTTGCATTTCGTGACGGAAAAACGGGATATCTCAACGATATTCCACTGACACGGAAGTATGTGCTTGAGAGTGCCAAAAAGTATGAAGAGACGCAGGCATTTGCCAAGTGGCTGGAAGATAGTGTATAATCTGCTAAAGTAAAAAGGTGCACTATGGATATTGTAAATGCAGTCAGAGAGATTAAACCGCAGCTTGATCGTGAAGGCTTCAAAATAGACGGTATTGTAGGTTCTTATGCGCATGGCGATTATACAGACAGCAGTGATGTCGATATCCTCTATCATATAGATGAGCACTTCACACAAAGCTATCACGGATTTACCGCCTTTAGCCGTATTGCCGAGATCAAGCGTTTTTTGGCAGATAAACTGCACAAAGAGGTTGACCTCATTGCACTTCGTGGACTTTCAGAAACTGCAAAAAAACATATGCTCTCCAAGGTAATAGATGTCTGAGCGAAAAACTGCGGTGCAGATTGACTTTCTTCTGGAAATGATTCAAAACATAGAGTTTATTGTACAACGTCACGGTAGTGTTGTAAATGCTCTGGAAGATACGGAGGGACAATTGGCACTCTTGATGGCAGTTTCACAAATTGGAGAAACGCTGAATAAAATTGATGCTGATACAATAGAACGCCTTGGCCTTGAAGAGACACGTAAGGGCGCCTATGAAACGAGAAACTTTATTGTTCATGACTATGATGGCGTTGATCTGTATCTGATCGAAAAGGTGATTGAGGAATATTTGCCGGAGATGAAATCAAAACTGGAAAGATACAGCATATGAAAGCGATGATACTTGCCGCAGGTCTGGGCTCCAGAATGCGGCCGCTGACCGACTATACACCAAAACCGCTGCTTGAAGTGGGTGGCATACCGCTGATTGTGTGGCATCTGGAGAAGCTGGCGCACTATGGCTTTAAAGAGGTGGTCATCAATATTGCCCACCTTGGCTATATGATCCCAGAAGCGTTGGGTGACGGTTCAGAGTGGGGATTGAAGATTACCTACTCTGACGAGCAGGAGGAGGGAGGACTGGAGAGTGCCGGCGGCATCGTCAAGGCACTGCCGCACCTGAAAGACTCCGATCCATTTCTTGTTGTTAATGGAGATGTCTGGACAGACTACGACTTTGATGCATCGGTGACGCTTGAAGACGGCATATTGGCGCATCTTATTCTGGTGCCAAACCCCGAACATAACCCCAAAGGCGATTTTGCCATAGAGGACGGTAAGGCGGTGAACAGACCGGCGTACACCTTCTCAGGTATCGGCTACTATTCCCCAGCACTCTTCGAGGGGGTTGCATATGGCAAAAGTGCACTGGCACCGCTGCTTCGGGAGGCCATGAAAGAGGGCAGGGTTACGGCGGAATTGTATGATGGGGAGTGGTACGACATTGGTACCCCGCAGAGGCTTGAGATCTTGAATAGTATGCTTTTCAATCGCTATTAGGCAGAAGGAAAAGTTTAATCCGGAAAGACTATAATATCTAAAACAGATTGAGGAGAATAGAGATGAAAACAGTTACAGCAATCGCGGCAGCAGCACTTTTGATAGCAGGATGTGCCCAGACAGAGCCGAAATTCGACCCGGCAGTGACATCGGTACAGACGATCGACGGAAAGAAGTTTAATATTCCTGAAGGAGCGAAACCGTCACCGCATTTGGCGACAAAAAAAGAGATTGAGTTCTACAAAAAGTCTGGTGTAAGCGACTGTAAGCAGGGAGATGTATTGTGGGATGCCCGGGATGCCCAGGCGAAGATTGCCAAAGCGATCAAAGAGGGGAACCCGAACATTCATAAAGAGCTGGCACAAAAAGGCCTTATTGGGTGTGCGCATCCTGTAAAGTAGCGATCGCTATTTTGCAAAAAATCTCCACACCCATCTGATCATATCCAGAGTGAGTGTTATCGCAAGTGGAATGATCCATCCAAAAAGATAGACAAATACTGTTGAAGCACCATCTTCGGAAGCCGCATGCTCTCTCAGTCTGGCTGATGGTGCATATGTTGCGGCAAGATGCTGTATAAGCAGAACGTCCGCAAAGAGCAATCCCCAACCAAGCAGTACCATCACCATATAGCGATATATCCATCCAAGTTTTCGTACACAGAGATAGGTCAGCATAATAAATAGCAGTGGTAAAAACGCCAAGATGTTCAGTGTCGTTTCATAATGGGTTACCAGAAGTGTATTCATTTGCGTTGTCGAAGATAGTGCGCTACCGCATCCTCGTCGTTGGTATGCGGCAGTACCACATCGGCGACGGCTTTGACCTCTTCAAGCGCATTTGCCACGGCAACAGAAGTGCCTGCAAGCTTGAACATCCCCACATCGTTTACCGAATCACCAAATACTGTAACTTCCGAAGGTGCTCTTCCCAGATACTCCATTACTTTTTTGAGGGCGTGCGCCTTGTCGCCCTCCGGATGCAGCAGGGTTAGAAACCATCCGCCACCGTACTTTTCTGGTGAGAGTTTTGCCTCTATGCTGTCGCCAAAAGCAGAGATAAGTGCTTCATAGAGAGGCCGCAACTGCTCCTCATAGCCGAAATAGACGATCTTGAGGTTCTGTTCCATCGTCCGGTTATGCGGATTGAACTGCATACGCGGGTCGTCCCTGTAGCCTTTGAGTACCTCTTTTTGATAGTCGTTGAGTTTGCGCGGATAGAGGAAGGACTCATTGAGACTGCTGTCCTTGAGCCCAATAATGAAAGGGTCAATGTCATATTCCAGTCCAAGCTGCACAATGGCATCACCCGTCTCCTGGTCAAGGGTTTTAAGGTCAATGAGTTCTTGCTCAGGGGTGACGATGATCGCCCCGTCGAGCAGGATCATCGGTGCATTGATGTGCAGCGGTGAGAGCATCTCTTTTGACTTGGTGAAACTGCGTGCTGTGGCAATTCCCATGAGTGCACTTTGTGCCTTTGTGTTCCATGCTTCAATGCTAAAAGGGCTTAGACTCAGATCAGAGCGAAGAAAGGTGTGGTCAAGGTCTGTGATGTAGAGTGGTTTCACTGTGCCGGCTTCTGGGGTGACTGGTGTTTGGCAATGTCATAACGCTTGGAGAGGGAAAGGAAAAAGGCTTCAAGCGCATAGGCAGTTGCTCCGAAAACCGCTTTTGTCTCTATGGAAATTGCCGGATCATGTGAGATTTTTTCCAGTTGCTCAAGCTCTTCGAAAGTAAAGTCTCTTGTCGCATAAAGCACTTCATCCTGTGTCTCTTTTTCCATACGTTTAAGATAGATTTCACGGCTCTTTTCCAGGAGTTTTGGGTCGAGTTTGTCCCCTCCTGGCGCGTTAAGCATCAGCGGTTTAATGAGTTTGTCGAACATCAGTGCCATAGAAGATTTGTCATACATTTGCGAGGTAATCTTTTTGACAAGGTCGATACGCGTACCGGATTCCGGATCGGATTTCAGCGTTTTAATGTAGGCTTCTACTGTTTTTGCATCCGGCATTTCATCTGCGGTTGCCGAGACAAACTGCAGCAGAATGACATTTTTATAGAGTTTTAAAATCTGCTCCATCTCATCTTCGCTGATATGCTTTTGCAGGTACGCTTTGAAGCGGATGGGAAGCATCTGCATATCGTAGCTTTCAGGGTCGTCTTCCGTACTGATACGGTTGATGTTCTCCTGCATTTGGCTAAACTGAGATTCGAGTTCGAGCAGCTGCTCGTCTGCGTTGGAGACACTAAGATAGCGGTCTACCTGTTCGGGGGTGGCGGCAAAGAGCAGGCCACCAAATATGAGGGTATAGAGTAATTGTTTCATAGTATGGATTATACCATAGCAGGAGCGTGAAACATTAACAGCCGTTCGGTTACGGCTGTAGTTTTTTCCCATTGATGAGAACAGCAAAAAAACGGATGCCACAGAGGATGAACATCAGCATCCAGGCGGTTGCAGAGATGTCAAAGAGAATCATAAAATTCCATCCGAAAGCGGCAGCTACAGAGACAAAGAGGCGTAAGACCACGACAACCTGCGTCCAGTTAAAAAGTACTTTTTCCCACATACCGGCCTGCATCATATTGCCTGAATGCCCGATGGTGACGCGGGTACCGAAGCCGATGAGCATCGTAAAGACAAATCCCAGCATCAGCACATGGATGTCCAGCTGTAGAAACGTAGTGCCTGTAAGCATACGGGTGAGGTTGGCCATAGCACCGAAGAGAAAGGCGACGGGTACCCAGTAAAGTGCCAGATGAAGGATCCACAGCAATGGATTTGGATTGGGGAAGGGAAGGTTCCATGAGAGTATCTCTTTGCCGATGATGTAGGCCAGGAGCAGATCGACAATAAAGGAACTGTCGGTGTAGATACCTTCAAGAATGACATGCAGCAAAAGCAGTATAAAGACATTACGCAGCAGCGTCATATTTTTTTCGTGCATCACATGCGAAAAGAAGGGTACCATACGCTGAGCAACCGAGAAAGTGAGTAAAAAGAGGTAGAGATAGACGGCAATTTCTGTGGAAAGTCCCAAAAGAGGCATGTAAAAGAGTGAAGCGGCAATAAAGATGAAGTGTGACAAAAGTCCCCAGCCCATGGCACTAAGAATCCAGAAAACATCATGGGTATCGGGCATGGCGGCTGTTTTATAAATGTTACGCAGTGTCAGGAACACCATACTGTGTCCGGCAAAGAGCAGGAACATCCCGGCATACGAAAGCAGGGGGGAGACAATGCTGCCAAGTACGAAGAGTACCGCACCGAGATAGAAGAGACTGAAAACCCGCATATAGGTTGTTTGGGGTATAGCGGGTGTGGCTGTGAAGCGGGGGAAAGTAGTAAACAAAAAGGCAGTAAATGCCGGGGTAAATACAAGGTAGAACATACTGTAGGCATGGAAAGTCGAAGGTGCAATACCCAAATGCATAACGCCTTTGAACGAGAGCATGAAAATGAGCATTGTTACGATGGCATTGATGAAAGCAAGCAGAAAAAAGGGCTGGTGAGGCTGTGAAAAAAAGTAGTGTTTCTGGGCTTCTTCACTAAATTGCATGTGCATAGAGATACCTTTGGGTGATGATGAAAAGCATATCATAACAAAAGTGTGTATAAAAGGGAATGAAGATGCAAAGAAATACGGAAGGTCTCCATGTAACTCCCGGACAGGGCAGCCGAGGGGGGAGGGAGAAATTTCATAAATAGGAAGAAGAAATTTGGCTACCCTGTACCGGGAGATACATAGAGACGTTTCCGGACACTGCAAAGGCAGTGTCAGTTGGTCAGTTCAAGTCAGGCTTCGGTGTTTTGGCCGTTACTGCCGGCAGCTGAGGGAACTCAATGGCCGGTTTACGTCCTTTGAGCGCTTTGAAGAATGTAACGATCTTCTCGGCATCTGCATCAGAGATCTTTTTGCCAAGCTGTGTTTCGCCCATGATCTGTACAGCCTCTTTCAGCGACCAGACTGCACCATTATGGAAATATGGTGCAGTTTCCGTGATGTTTCTGAGTGTCGGTACTTTCACCATACCGTTCTTGTCACCTTTGAAGTCACCGATATTGGCATATTTATACGGTTTGACAAGCGGGAACTTCTGCATACTTCCACCCAGTGCAATACCGTTATGACAGGCTGTACATCCCTGGTCAATGAAAACTTTCAAGCCCTCTTTCTCCGCTTTTGTGAGAGCGTCAGCCTTTCCGTTGAGGAAATCATCGAAGCGGGAAGGTGTTACCAGCGTTCTTTCAAAAATACCAATGGTTTTGGTAATGGTATCAAAATTGACTTTGGCATCTTTTCCGTATGCTTTCTTGAATGCTGTTACATATTCGGGCATGGAGTTGACACGTGCTTCAATGAGAGAAGGTGTAGCTGCCATTTCCGGTGTAGCCAGCGTCGGGCCTTTTGCCTGGTCTTCAAGGTCAGGACTCCGTCCGTCCCAAAACTGTCTTTTTGCAAAAACAGCATTGTAGACTGTAGGTGAATTGAGATGATGAGGGTTGGCTCTCCACATGTGACCATGAGCAGCAGGTACTCCGTCGACACCACCGGTTGCCAAATTGTGGCAGGTGTTGCATGAAATCAGTTCACTCTTCGAAAGACGTGGATCAAAATAGAGTTTTTTACCAAGCTCGACACGTTCCGGTGTTACTGTTTTTTTGGGGTCGATCAGCTTTTTCAGTTCAGCTTTGTCAGCAGGTATCGCGACCAATCCGGCACTTTTTGCTTT
>WGDG01000234.1 GCA_015493425.1 Sulfurovum sp. | reverse complement strand
GTTGAATGTACTGCTCGATGCCACTGCCGCCAGCCAGAGTTTTACAACACTGACCTACCTGCAGCATATCGTTCTGGATTTTTCCAAACCCAATTTCCCTGTCGTCATTAAATCGCACAAGCTGTTCAACCAGAATGCAGACAACCATACATTCATGGCACTGACGGAGATGCTTTCGGTCATTACCCTGTTGATCGTCATACTCACCGCAGTAGTGTTTGTGCGGGAAAAGGAGGAGGGCACCTGGGATATCATGTTGCTGATGCCGGTCGATCCCAAAATGATCATACTGGCCAAATCGCTCTCGCAGGTACTTATAGTCATGACGGGTGTGATACTGGCACTGGGGTTCGTGATCTTCGGTGCGTTCGATACACCGATGAACGGCGCGTTCTGGGCATTTATGCTGCTGACCTTTTTCTACTCCTTTTCGAGTGCGGGCATAGGCCTCTTTATCGCAGCCGTTTCCAAAAGCACCATGCAGGTGGCTCAGCTCTCCATTGTCATCATGATGCCGCTGATCTTTCTCAGCGGTGCCTGGACACCCATATATGCCATGCATCCGCTCCTGCAGTACCTTTCACTTCTCTCGCCCCTGCGCTACTACATAGAAGGAAGCGAGAGCATCTTTTTCCGGGGAACGGCCTTTATGGATCTGCTGCCCTACTTTGGCGGTGTGCTGATTTTGGGCGTGCTGCTCTACTGGTACGGGTTTAGAAAAATAGGGAAGCTCTTTTGATGGACTACTCCAAAACACAAAAAATTTGTTTTCAAAGTTAAATAAGCATATAATAAACTTAGCATAACAGAGGAGGCAGATTTATGACAACAATGGTGAAACGTACCCTGTGGGGGATGATGATACTGGGAAGCATGAGCAGTTTGTATGCGGTGGAAAGCTGGGTAAGCGGCGATGCCGGCGCGGTATACTGGCTTGATGAAGATGAAAGAACCTTTGAACGGGGAGGCGATGTACGTGATGATGCCACGGCACTGACCGGTACGGCAACCAGCACAGACGAAAAACTGGAGCGTCTAAGCGGGCAGTGGGTTCCTTATGATAATTACGGTGGGTACTACTTAGATACATCATCGGGTGACTGGGTAGAGAGCGGTAATACCTATACGTTCAATATTACCGGGGACAACCATGAAATTATGGAAGTCCCTGACGGGTATGTCAGATTTGACGATTTCATTGATATTGCGGGAGAGTCCATGCATTTCCCTGCCTGTTTTGCACTTCCCCAGACAACCTATACAAGCGGTGCAAAGCGGTATGCGTTGTCATGGAAGTCCAAAGAGCTCTATAAACTTGACTGGGTACCCAAAGACTGGAGTCAGCAACCGCCGGTGGCATACGCTACACTGGATGATTTTGTCAATGCACATAATCCCTTTTTGTACAATAACAATACCGGAGAAAATGCAGGTTTTAAGCTCGATGCAAACCTGAGTGACGGAAGCGGAGACCTTGTCGTACTGACGTGGCAGAACGGTACACAGGAAGAGGGTCGAAAAATTGGTGACTGGACTATGACGACGCTTCCGGGACAGGATGTAAACAGTTCTATCAAGTTTACGTTTACTGAACAGGGGTTTGGAAATGACGAAGGGGATTATGAGTTTGCTACTGTGTACAACAACGAAGTGTGGCTTGGGTATCATTCACCGGAAGGAACAGCGTTCAATGCTATAAATGATGAATGGATACTCAATCAGGACGCGTACAATCAGAAGCTTGCGGTTATCGATGCACACAAGGCAGCATTTGCAAAACTGATCACCTGTGACCTCGTTGACCAGAAGTTCCAATACTATATGAATAATGGAAATGCATCGAGTTATGTCTCTTTCTTTGGCAATATGAATTATGTCATGACAGATGATAATGATAATCCGATTGAAGCAGGTGAATGGTCTGTACAAAACGGTGTGGTGGTCAGAGACGAGGTAGAGTACGATCTGAATAAAACACTGAATGTGGAAAAAGTGAATTTCTATGATCTGATGATGGGCAACGGTAACTCTGCTCTGACGCATATCGAAAGCGGACGCGGTACCATTGTGGAGACAAAAGGGCAGGCATGGCGTTACGGGCAGCTTCCGGAAACAACCATCGGATCCAGAATCAGCTATGCCGATATCAAGGGCAAAAAGATCAACCTTGATTATCAGGACAGTGATGGTACAGAAACCGGTGAAGTTTATCTGTATCCAAATATGACATACTCGTTTGGAAATTCCGGCAGTGATATCGGTGTGTGGAAGATTGAAAACGGTGTGTTGGTACTCGACTCCTACTGGCTTGATGATGTTGACGGCACACCAAGAGGCGATACAGAATCATGGGTCTTTAACGATGCAACCCATGCTGACATTATGATCGGCGGGCAGAAAGATGCCAATATTACGATCAACAGTGTTGCGGATCTGACTGGTTCAGAAACACTCCCTGCCGGCTTTACCGAAGCACCTGTCGACAATCCGTTCACAGAAGATGATCTTCTTGGTAAACTGGTTACCATTGGCGATGCAGCAACGCCGGTAAAACTTTATTTCTATGATAATATGACGTTCAAAGAAGAAGGATATGACGATCAGGGGAATCCGGAAACCATTACCGGAACATGGCAGGTGGTCGAAGGCGCCATTATCGTTGATGTTGTCTATTCCGATGATGCCTTCTCGAATTACATCATTACCAAAAACAGTGATGGAACAATTGATATTATGGATCTTGTTGCCGGAGGAACAGACAGAGACAGCAGTGTGAATGTGCTTGATGTTGCTGACATTCCTTCAGAGAACGGAATGTCACCGGCTATTATTATGTATCTGCTGAACTAAGCGGTACAAGAGAAAAGATGGGGTACATAGTATGTGCCCCGTATAGAAAATAACTTCGGCATAGAGCTGCCATGATTGAGGCTGAGATTGAAACAAAGAAAACCTACCTTTATTTTTGTGTCAGTGATCAAAGCTCTTTTCCTGCGAGAACTGGCTACCCGCATCAGTGTGGGACGGACAGGCCTCTTTTGGACCTTTTTTGAACCCTTTTTCCAAATTTTTGTGTTTGTAGCTATCCATGCAGCTATTCGGGAATATGGCGGTGGACAAACCAGTTTCAACTATGTTGTATTCATGGCTTCCGGATTCATACCGTTCAATATGTTCCGTGCCATCCTGAGCTCTTCTGCAGGAGCATTTCAGGCGAACAAAGGACTCTTCAGCTACAAACAGGTGAAGCCCATAGACACCATTATTGCCCGTGCACTGGTGGAGCTGTTTTTGTCGGTCATTATTATTATGATGTTTCTTGCAATTGGTATTTTTTTAAACATAGACAATGTTTTCCCTGACAACACCCCTATGGTATTTTTGGGCTATATGTGGCTTTGGGTATTTTCTGTGTCTCTTGGTCTTCTTGTCGCGGTAGGCAATACATTTTTTATCAGTGTCGGGAAAATGGTTTCCATCTCTACTTTCGGACTGCTGTTTTTCTCGGCTGTTTTTTATCCTGTAGTAAGTTTGCCTCCCGCTGCCCAGGATGCTTTACTCTATAATCCGTTAACACATTTCATGGAGATGATCCACGGTTTTTATATGGAAGCCCTTGATGACAGGTTCGTCGATTACCGCTATATGCTGTTGTGGACCATTGTTCCCCTTTTTATTGGATTATGGCTCTATCGAATGCTGGAGCGTAGGATTGTGTCGGAATGATAGAACTTAAAAATGTCACGAAGTATTTTCGCACCAATAACAGCAAGAAGTACATTCTCAGGAATGTAAGTATGGTTTTGCCGGATGTGAACATCGGTATACTCGGCCGTAACGGTATGGGAAAGTCAACGCTAATGCGGATGTTGGGGAAAATAGAATTTCCCAATGAAGGTACGATTGCTTCAAGGCAAAGCTTTTCATGGCCGCTTGGACTCTCCGGAGGCTTTGTAGGCAATATGACAGG
>WGDG01000233.1 GCA_015493425.1 Sulfurovum sp. | reverse complement strand
TACCCGCATCAGTGTGGGACGGACAGGCCTCTTTTGGACCTTTTTTGAACCCTTTTTCCAAATTTTTGTGTTTGTAGCTATCCATGCAGCTATTCGGGAATATGGCGGTGGACAAACCAGTTTCAACTATGTTGTATTCATGGCTTCCGGCTTCATACCGTTCAATATGTTCCGTGCCATCCTGAGCTCTTCTGCAGGAGCGTTTCAGGCAAACAAGGGACTCTTCAGCTACAAACAGGTGAAACCCATAGATACCATTATCGCCCGTGCACTGGTAGAGTTGTTTCTATCGGTCATTATTATTATCATGTTCCTTGCCATCGGTATTTTTTTCCATGTTGGGGATGTATTCCCAAAAAATATACCCATGGTTTTTTTAGGCTATATGTGGCTTTGGGTATTTTCTGTTGCACTTGGTTTACTGGTTGCTGTTGGAAGTACTTTTTTTATTAGTATTGGGAAGGTAGTTTCCATTTCTACTTTTGCACTCTTGATTTTTTCAGGAGTGTTCTATCCTATTATGAGTTTACCTCCCGCAGCACAGATAATACTGCTCTACAACCCGTTAACACATTTCATGGAGATGATCCACGGTTTTTATATGGAAGCACTCGATGACAGATTTGTCAACTATCACTATATGCTACTGTGGACTATTGTTCCCCTTTTTATCGGATTATGGCTCTATCGAATGCTGGAGCGTAGGATCGTGTCAGAATGATAGAACTCAAAAATGTCACAAAGTATTTTCGCACCAACAACAGCAAGAAGTATATTCTACGGAATGTAAGCATGGTCTTGCCGGATGTGAACATCGGTATACTCGGCCGTAACGGTATGGGAAAGTCAACGCTAATGCGTATGTTGGGAAAAATAGAATTTCCCAATGAAGGTATGATTGCTTCAAGGCAAAGCTTTTCCTGGCCGCTTGGACTCTCCGGAGGCTTTGTAGGCAATATGACAGGCCGGCAGAATGTAAAGTTTGTCTGCAACCTTTACGGCAAGAGCAGGGAAGAGACCAGGGCAGTCATTGCGTACGTACAGGAGTTCAGTGAACTGGAAGAGTATTTCGATATGCCTGTGAAAACCTACTCTTCGGGTATGAAGGGACGACTGGGATTTGGCCTGAGCCTCTCTTTTGATTTTGACTATATGCTCATCGATGAGACCCTGTCGGTCGGGGATGCCCGTTTTAGAACAAAAGCGAAAACACACTTGAGAAAGAAGATAGAGAACTGTCATGTCATCCTGGTCAGCCATGATATGAAAACCCTCAGGGAAATGTGCCAGGCAGGTTTGCTGGTGCATGAGGGTGAATTACACTATTTTGACGATATTGAAGAAGGGATAAAACGCTATAATGAGATCAATCAAGAGGGTAAATAGATGAAATGGATACTGCGGACAGTTTTTATTGTCATGTTTTGTGTTGCTGCATACTACATTGCGTTTGTTGAGACAGAGCGTTATGAGACCAACAGTATTGTATTGCTGAAAGACCTTGAGAATAAACAGCAGGTCAATCTGAACGATATTCTGCTCAAACAGAACAGCAGCACCATGCAGGACTCCAAGGTACTGGAACTCTATATACGTTCTCATGAGATGTATCGCTATCTGGACAAACTGTACCAGCTGACCAAACACTACACTTCCGATGTGCTTGACCCTCTGCAAAGGCTTTACCCTGACGCAACGTTGCCCTACTGGAAAGAGAACCAGCAAAATCTGATGAAAAAGTACAATGAGAACCTCATTGCCGTCTATGATGACCCGTCAGGTACACTGAAACTGACCTTTATTCATACCAACCCCCGTACGGCGCAGAAAATTCTCGAAAGCATCATTGCCAAATCCGAAGAGGTGATCAATGCATTTGCAAAAGAGAATGCAGAAATTGCCTTGAAGTTTGTGGAACAGCAGAGTCAGGAGAAACGTGCTGTGTTCATGAAGGCGATCAAAGCGCTGATCGCCTATCAGGTCAAACACCATACCATCGACCCCTCTTTGGAAGTCGAACGCAAAAGTACCATTCTGGCAACGCTTGAGAGTGAACTGATCAAAACGAAAGTAGAGTACGACAGTAAGCGTGCGGCAGGCTGGAACCCCAACGGCAAAGAGATGATCATGCTGCAAAAAACAGAGCAGAACATTCAAAAAGCCATTGCCAAACTTCGGGAGTCACTGGCGGGTACCAAAAAACTCAATACGAATGTTTTCGAGTTCCAGGTGCTCAAAAGTGATATGGAGTTCAGCAAAGAGGTATACCGTCAGACACTGATCAATCAGGAAGAGGTCAAAATTGAAGTGGCACAGCAGTCAAAACACTTGATTGTCGTTTCAAAACCGACGTTGGCAGACGACTACAGCTACCCGAACAAACTGTGGGACATCTTTACGGTATTCCTCGTTCTTTTCCTCTTTTACGGCATTCTTGTTGCCATCATAGGACTCATCGAAAGTCACAGGGATTAAGTTGCCAATGCGGTTGATCACAGCTTTTAGCTATCCCTTTTTGCAAAAGAAAAAATTGAAGGCTGTACCGTTACGGGGCGTAGAACAGCTACAAGACGGTTACTGGCAGGCAACCGATCATGATCCGCAGTTTAAACTCAAAGGCGTATTCCCCAGGTTGCTCTCCGGATGGGTAAGTATTCATGTGCATGTTGTTTCCGGGCAGAAAATGACCCCCAAACTCTATCTTGACTTTGGTAAGGGTTACGCTGAAAGCCTGACAGTGTGTATGCAGCCTACCCACAGGGAAGGAGAGTATCATGCACAGTTGGTATTGAATGAGCCTTTGAAAGGCATTCGCTTTGACCCTGCGGAAGTACCGTGCCGGTTTTATTTTTCCGATATTTCCCTCTCTGTGCATTCAGAACTGCTCCATATCTATCAGCAGCTTGTGACACTTATGATGAGGGACTACCGTGAACTGAAAGACCCTTTTGCCATTGTACGCAAGTCACACGTACGCTATAAAAAACACGGTTGGGCAGGGATGGTTGAGCGATTAGAAAAGGAGTATAAGGCATTACACCCCTCCAAAACCTATCGAAACACGCCTCATTATCTGGAATATATGCAATGGATCGAACAAAATGAGCAAAACAGACTCGAAGCCTTTTCAGAAGAGCAGTTTTTGCGCAAACCGCTGATTTCTATTGTCATGGCAACCTATAATACGCCGGAAAAATATCTTAAAAAAGCACTGGATTCAGTTTTAGATCAAAGTTATCCTCACTGGGAACTCTGTATTGCAGATGATGCTTCCACAAATAACAAGGTACGAAAGATCCTGAAAGTATATGCAAAGAAAGATCGGCGTATCAAGATTGTTTTTAGAGAAGAGAATGGGCATATTTCTGCCGCATCCAATACCGCACTGTCGTTAGCCGCCGGTGAGTATGTTGCATTGATGGATCATGACGATATGCTGGCACCCAATGCACTTTTGGAAGTGGTGAAGTGTATCAACCG
>WGDG01000232.1 GCA_015493425.1 Sulfurovum sp. | reverse complement strand
CTGTTCCTATTTGCATGGAGAAAAGTGTACCGAAACAATATTAATATTTCATATTTTATCAACTAATACTATCGAAATACTTGGCATTATAGATTATGGAAGGGCTATCCGGTAACCGAGACTGTATCCGTTTTCAATAAGAGGCAGTCCGGGAGAAACCGTTTCCGCTATCTTTTTATTGAGCCTGTACACGAGTTGTGTCAACTTTTTGTTATGACGATAATCCGGTATTTCGTCGCTCCAAACCCGATAGATGATTTCGTCGTGATGACAGAACTCTCCGTGCTTTTCACACAGTGTTTTGACAAGCATCCGCTCTTTCTTTGTCAGATTGATCTCTTTGTCCCGCGCGTCAAACAGAGCCATTTTTTCATTGTCGTAATAGAGACCTCCCCGAAGTATCAGGCGTTTACTCTTGTATGATGTATGTGACGCTACCAGGCTTTTCAGTGTCTGAAGCAGGTGTATAATGTCAACTGGTTTGAGCAGGTAGGCAGAAAGCTTTAGGTTTATGGCTTTCAGCAGTCTTTCCCTGTCTGAGTGGCCTGTAAGCATGACAATGGGAATCGTTTGGTTCTCTTTTCGTATCGCTTCGGCAACTTCAAGCCCATCAAGTAATGGCATATTGACATCAAGCAAAACGATATCGGGAGAATGTTCATGATAAAGGCGTAATGCTTCTTTGCCGTCTGCCGCCTGATAGACCGTATCAAAGTCAGTATGCAGAATATATGAATAGTTTTCTCGGCTTTCCTGGTCATCATCTGCATATAGTAATGTAGGTTTATGCAATGTCAATACCTTTTGATTCTCTTTTGCAGAATTATATTCCTGCTTATAAACTGCTTAGGATTATAGCATCAAATTATCTGTGAAATATCACAATCATGGGACAGTTGGATATTCCAGGCACAATAAACATTTTGATAAGGGATAATGGTCCTATATATTTACATCCATTCAACCACTTTGGAAACTTCATCGGCAATATAACATTTTACAGCAGTATGTTCAAGGGGTTCGTTGGGAATGACCGCTTTGGTGAAGCCCTGTGTTTCCATCTCTTTGAGACGTTGAGCCAGCCCGGAGACTTCCCGTATCTCTCCGGTCAGAGAAACCTCCCCAAGAAAAAGTGTATGCGCACTGAGTTCCCTGTCGCGGTAGCTGCTCAGGATGGCGGCAATGACAGCAAGATCGGCAGAGGGTTCGTTGATCTTGATACCGCCGGAAATATTGATAAACACATCATATGTTCCAAGAGGAAGATCAAGTTTTTTTTCCAATAAGGCAAGCAGCATATTGAGGCGATTGTTATCAAATCCGGTGGAGCTTCGTTTGGGATGTCCATACGCTTCACTGACCAGTGCCTGTACTTCAATGACAATGGGTCGGCTTCCCTCCATAATAATGGTTAGTGCAGAACCGGACTGTAGTTTTTCTTTGTTGAAAAAACGTCCTGCCATACTCTTGGCATCATTGAGCCCGTCACGGTTCATTTCAAAAATACCCACTTCATTGGTAGAGCCGAAACGGTTTTTAAACCCTCTTAACAGGCGCAGTTCGGAATTGCTGTCTCCTTCAAAGTAGAGTACCGTATCAACCATATGTTCCAGTACACGCGGCCCTGCAATGGAGCCGTCCTTGGTAATGTGCCCAATAATGAAAACAGGGATTTGCATGCTTTTGGCAATGCGCATCAGTTCGAAGGTGATGGTGCGTACCTGTGTTACTGAACCTGGAGCTGAAGGGTTCTCGTCGGAGTAGAGTGTCTGAATAGAGTCAATGATAATCAGGTCATAGTCTCTACTGTTTATTTCTGCCATAACTGTACTGAGATTGATCTCAGAAAGCAGATAAAGGGTTTGTGCATTGGCACCCAGACGGTTGGCACGAAGTTTGATCTGGCCGGCAGACTCCTCTCCTGAGACATAGAGAATTTTTTGTCCTCCCTGGGCAAGATTACCTGCTATTTTGAGAAGCAGAGTTGATTTACCGATACCCGGGCTGCCGCCAATAAGTGTGAGTGAGCCTGGAACAATCCCTCCGCCGAGTACAAGGTCGAGTTCTCTGCTACCTGAGCCAAATCGCGTAATATTGTCTTCATTGACCTCAGTGATAGGGGTTGCTTTTGCTTTGAGAGAAGCAGAAGAGGATGTACCGGAAGTCTCTTTAAGAAACTTGATCTGTTCTGCAGTAAGCTCTACCATACTCTCCCATTCGCCGCAGGAGGTGCATTTTCCCATCCAGCGTGGCGACTGGAATCCGCAGGCCTGACACTCAAAGAGGGTTTTTTTCTTTGCCATAGTCTTTAGTCTTTCCGTTTTTTTGAAAGTATAATCTTTTTGTGTACCAAATTGTTTAAAATATGTCATATTGTCATTTTTTGCATTTAATCCTCTTTGGGCTATAATACGCCCAATTTTTACTTTTATTTCAGGAATATGTGTGGCATTTAACAAAATCAGACAGTTTTTCACTGCGCTTTACCTTACCAATTCATATGGGCTGAAATTGAAAGATACGAATGACCCTATGAAGAAAAAGGCATTGCGTCTTGCCTATTCGATGGATCAGTTAAACGCACTGAATATCGGTATTCGTACCAAATACCCGGAAAGACTCCCTAAGTCTGGTCAGTATCTGCTGGTGAGTAACCATCGTACGATCATCGATCCGCCTATTATTGAAGTAGTCTTGAAAAATACGGATATCTTCGGTTTATGGATAGCAAAAAAAGAACTTTATAACTCTTTTTTCTTTGGCATGTTTGTCCGGAATGCAGGCTGTATTCTTCTTGATCGTGCAAAAAGCCAGATGGCAGGTTTTTTTGCCGATGTGAAGGAGGGAGTGCAACAAGGGAGTTCTATTTTTATATTCCCGGAAGGAACACGTAACAAAAGCAGTGCTCCTGTTGCCGAGTTTAAAGAGGGGTCACGCATTATCGCACTCAAAAACAGACTGCCGATGCTTCCTGTTCACATTAGAGGAAATGCGGCAGAGGTGTTAAAGGCGGCTATAGAAGACAGTTCTGTCCGAAGAGAGATTGTCGTGGAGATTGGAGAACCTATTGACTATCGTGAAAAACGAAACCTTCAGGAAGTCTACAGCGAACGCTTCTCACTTGCATAAGAACTGCTTTTTTATGCAAAGATCTCATCGAGGATGGTATTGACATAGTCATTGGCTTTGAATCGGATGAGGTCGGCAGGCTGTTCTCCCGTACCGATGTAGTAGATGGGCATTTGGAGTTCGTCAGCGATACTCAGTACCGATCCGCCTTTGGCGGTACCGTCGAGTTTGGTGATGATAATGCCGTCGATGCCGATCATGTCGTTGAAGGCTTTTGCCTGGTTGATCGATGAGCTTCCCTGTGTACCGTCAAGAATGAGCATTTTCCGGTGCGGTGCCCCCTCCATTGCTTTGCCTGCGACACGGATCATTTTTTTAAGCTCTTCACTGAGGTTGGTCTGTGTGTGCAGACGGCCTGCAGTATCGACAATGACATGCTCCAGTCCTCTGGCTTTTGCCGCTTCAATGGTATCGTACACAACTGCGGAAGGATCGTGCCCCTGACGGGTGGCGACAATGGGAATGTCCAGCTTGTCTGCCCAGCGTGTAAGCTGTTCTATGGCAGCGGCACGGAATGTATCGCCTGCGCCGAGAATAACCCCTTTCCCTTCCTGTTTGTATCGGTAAGCGAGTTTGGCGATAGTTGTGGTTTTCCCTGCACCGTTGACACCGATGATCATTTCAACATACGGTTTGGCATCGCTCTCTTTCCAGTCTGCTTTGTATTGAAATACGGAGATCAGAGAGTTGAAGGCCTGTGTACGGCTTATTTTTTCCGGCAGTGCCTCAAGCAGGCGTTCGGCAAGTTCATAGTTGACATCCGATTCAAGGAGGATCTCTTCGAATTCTTCTTTGGTAATTTCTTTTTTCTTTTCAGGGGCAACCTCTTTAATTGCTTCTGTGGTTTTTCCAAAAACTTTTTTGAGTACATTAAACATAAGTAAACTCCTTTTATTTCAATAATGTATTGATATCGTGTACCAGCATTTCAACGGGGACGGCGCCTTCATAATGTTTGTAATAACGGCCGTTATGGTAAATGACTGTCAAGGGGATGGGCAG
>WGDG01000231.1 GCA_015493425.1 Sulfurovum sp. | reverse complement strand
ATTTAATATTGATATGATAGAATAGTTGATGTGAATATTTTTACAAAAAGGATGAAAATGAAAATGAATAAAGCAGTGTTAGCCTTTTTTGCGGCTGCAGGAATTCTGACCGCGACCTATGCGGCACCGATTACGGCAACGTTTTGGGAAAACAAAGGGAATGTGGAAAAGCAGTTTGACGACATGATGAAGAACAAAATTGGCGAAGCCGGTTTTAGTATTTTGAAAGCAAACAAGCATATTGAAAACTTCTATTACCAGAAATACAAAGAGAAGGGTGTCGAGTTCATCTCTTTTTATGATATTATCGACAAAAAAGGGATTAGACCGCTTCTTTTAAAGAACCCTGATTTTGGTGCGTTTACACCGTTCAACTTCCTTATCTACAAGACACTCGACAAGAAAAATGATGACTATACACATTACGGACACCTCGCACCGGAAATGATGCTCGATATCATTGGTGAAAAAGATGCAGGGACACGTGCAGAATTTACGAAAATGATCAACGGGCTTGACGATGTGGTCAAAAAGACGATGAAACCTGAAAAGACAATTGTGTTTGAAAGACAGCATCCACTGCCAAAACAAACATTGACCAAAATGGTTAAAAAGTTTGAAAAGCCGGATGATATGGATGAGTTCATCGAAGATTTTGTGATGGAGCATGACGGACAGTTTACAAAGCATAACTTTATTATTGCAGGGTTTGTCGATCTGAAATTTGAATATGGTGATATGGATCTTCCGTTTGACAAATATGATGCTTACTGGGTCTCTTTGCTGTGCCACTTCCAGTTTTCAAACTCCATCTTTAACAGAGGTATGCCGCAGGCAGGAATGTTCGCACCATGTTCAGTCTACTTCTATATTCCAAAAGGAAAGAATGAACTGCATGTAGGATACTCAAGTGTCAATAACTGGATCAGCGGTCTTGATTTTAAAGATCCAAAACGTATCGAATATATGAGAAAGATCGATGCAGAAGTTGTACAGACATTTAAAGAACTTGGGTTTGAAATGGAAAAGTAGACATTTAAACCCTCTTTGTTATCGAAGCAGAGTGTATGCTTCGGTAACACTTATACCCTTTCCATTCCCCTTTTAGCTTCCGAAACTGTTACCATTTCTCCCTTGTTTTTCTCCTGAAGCAGACTTGTCTTGTGTAAAATAGAAACAAAGACCATTATAATCCAGAGAAAACTATTTGATTAATATGGCAACGATTCAATTCATGTTACACTCCCTCTACAAAACAAATTTATACTAAAGGAACTGACAATGTCAAAACCTAAGATTCTATGGTCAAAAATCGATGAGGCACCGGCACTGGCAACATACTCGCTTTTCCCTGTTGTAAAAGCATTTGCAAATGAAGCAGGTGTAGATGTAGAGCAGGTTGATATCTCTCTGGCTGGACGTGTGCTTGCCGCTATGGGCAAAGCAGAAGATGAGCTTGCAAAGCTTGGAGAACTGGTTCAGAAGCCCGAAGCAAACATCATTAAACTTCCAAACATCTCAGCTTCCGTAGGACAGCTTAAAGAGTGTATTGCTGAATTGCAGGAACAAGGGTTTGACATTCCAGACTATCCTGAAAATCCTGAAACTGCTGAAGAGAAAGAGATTCAGGCAAAATACAGCGTATGTCTCGGTTCTGCTGTAAACCCGGTACTTAGAGAAGGAAACTCGGACAGACGTGCAGCCAAAGCAGTTAAAAAGTATGCGCAGGAGCATCCTCACAGACTGAAGCCTTTTGCTGAAAACTCAAAAGCCTATGTTGCCCACATGAATGGGAATGGTGATTTCTATGCACATGAACAGTCTGTGACAATGGAGAAGGCACAGGAAGTCAAAATTCTTCTTAACGGAAAAGAGCTCAAGTCTGTCGATGCGCTTGACGGTGAAATTCTCGATGGTACCTTTATGTCTGTCAAAGCACTGAGAGCCTTCATTAGAAAAACAATCGATGATGCAAAAGCCAACGGCGTACTCTGGTCGATTCACCTCAAAGCGACGATGATGAAGATTTCTGACCCGATTATGTTTGGTCATGCGTTTGAAGTCTTCTTTGAAGAGGTATTTGACAAATATGCAGACCTCTTCAAAGAGCTTGGTGTCAACCCGAACCTCGGTATGGCTGACCTTGAGAAGAAGATTGCAGGGCATGAAAAAGAGGCAGAGATCAAGGCGGCATTCCAGGCAGTCGTTGATGCTGATGCACCAAAGATCGCTATGGTCGACTCTGACAAGGGCGAGACCAACTTTAATGCGCCTAACGATGTGATCATCGATGCCTCTATGCCTGTTGTTGTCAGAGAAGGCGGTAAGCAGTGGGACAGAAACGGTGATGCAGTTGAGTGTGTTGCTGTTATTCCTGATAAATCTTATGGGGTTTTCTATGAAGAGATGATCAATGATTGTGTCAAGAATGGACAGTTTGATGTTACAACAATGGGTAATGTAGCCAATGTTGGGCTCATGGCGCAGAAAGCGGAAGAGTATGGTTCTCACCCGACTACGTTTGAAATTCCTGAAGACGGTGTGGTTGAAGTGGTCGATGCCAACGGCAATGTACTCATGAAGCATGAGGTGGAAGCAGGTGACATCTGGAGAATGTCACGTGCGAAAGACATTCCTATCAGAGACTGGGTCAGACTGGCTGTTGAGAGAGCGAAACTGACAGGCAATCCTGCGATCTTCTGGCTTGACGAGAACAGAGCACATGATGCTCAGATGATCAAAAAAGTCAACACCTATCTTGAAGAGCATGATACAACCGGTCTTGATATCAAGATTATGGATGTAGCGGCAGCGACACGCTATACCAACGAAAGAGTAAGAGCAGGTCTTGATACGATTTCTGTCACAGGTAACGTACTGCGTGACTACCTGACAGATATGTACCCGATACTCGAGCTTGGTACAAGTGCAAAAATGCTCTCTATCGTTCCACTGCTTGCAGGCGGCGGACTCTTTGAAACCGGTGCGGGCGGTTCTGCACCGAAGCACGTAGACCAGTTCCTTGCAGAGGGACACCTCAGATGGGATTCTCTTGGTGAATTCCTCGCACTTGCAGAATCACTCAGAATGGAGTATCAGAAGTCTGAGGACAGCAAAATCGGTGCATTGACAGAAGCACTTGACAAAGCGAATGAAGGATACCTCGACAATGACAAGGCACCAAGCAGAAAATGCTGTGAACCGGACAACAAAGCGTCTCACTACTGGGTAGCACGCTACTGGGCAGAAGCATTGAGTACGCAGACTGCCGATACCGCATTGGCAGACAAGTTCACACCGATCGCAGATGCACTTGTTAAAAACGAAGCAAAGATCCTTGAAGAGATGCTCGCAGCTGAAGGTAGCCCGAAAGATATCGGCGGATACTATCATCCCGATGAAGCCAAAGCGGAAGCGGCAATGAGACCGTCTTCTACATTCAACAGCATCATTGATGCGATCTAAGGGCAGGTACGCCTGCTCAAAAAGTAGCACTTGTTACTTTTTTCTACTTCTCACAGAGCACTTTTGCTCTGTGTAACCCTCTTTATGATAAAATTAATATCCATAACTTATAGATAGGACACTAAGACTTCATAGGCATCGCAAAATGTTTTTGATAGCTCCGTTTGGAGTTATGAATGATGTTTTGCCCATAAGTCTGTCCTACGATTTCAACATAAAGGATAGAAATGGCAAAAGGTAAAAAAGTCACGGTCATTGGTACGGGGAACTTTGGTTCGACAGTTGCATTTATTCTTGCAATGAACGGTGCGTGTCATAATGTCGTGCTTCGCGGAAGAAACTATGATGTTGCCAAAGGAAAGGCACTCGACATGTCACAGGCGGCCAACGCGGCAAGGCAGCATACCATCGTCAAGGCAGCCAAAGGGCCTGAGGATATGGCAGACTCCGATGTAGTTATCATCACAGCCGGAGCGCCAAGAACACCCGGGATGAGCAGAGATGACCTGCTGCTTAAAAATGCAGAGATTGTTAAGTGCTATGCAAAAGAGATCAAAGAGTATGCGCCTGACTCCATTGTGGTCGTTGTGTCCAACCCTCTCGATGTCATGACTTATGTTGCACTCAAATATACAGGTTTCCCAAGAGAGCGTGTTATGGGAATGGCAGGTATTCTCGATGCGGCGCGTATGGCACACTTTATTTATGAAAAGCTTGAGTATGGTGCGGGACAGATCCGTGCAACAGTGATGGGTGGACACGGTGATACCATGGTACCACTGCCAAAGTTCACCACGGTTGCGGGTGTGCCCATCGAAGATCTGCTCGATTCCGAAGAGATCGGCGAGATCGTTCGCAAGACACGTAACGGTGGCGCGGAGATTGTGAATCTGTTGGGGAACGGTTCAGCCTACTATGCGCCGGCAAAGTCGACAACAGTTATGGTTGAAGCAATTTTAAAAGACACCAATCAAATCCACTCATGTGCTATCTTGCTAAAGAATGACTATGGTTATTCGGATGTTGTTTCGGGCGTACCTGTCATGATTGGTGCGGGCGGTGCAGAACAGGTGATTAACATGACACTCAAACCTTTGCAGCAGAAACGTTTTAAAAACTCTGTCGCTTCAGTACAGGAGATGATTGACAAACTGTATGAAATGGATTTTTTTGCCGAGCTGGAAACGGAAGAAAACGAGGAGAAGCAAGCGGATGACCAAGCGTAAAGTAGGGATTATCGGTGCCGGTGCAGTAGGTGCGACGGCAGCCTATTCATTGAGTATGATGGGTACATGCGGCGAAATTGTACTCTTTGATATTGCCGATGGGGTTGCCAAAGGCAAAGCGATCGACATTGGACAGTCGACACATTATGCCCCCAACAGTACTATCATTACAGCAGCAGACACCCCTGCGGATGTACGTGAGTGTGATATCGTGGTCATTACTGCAGGTGTACCCAGAAAAGGGGATATGACCCGTGAAGATCTGCTGATGATCAATGCGAAGATCATGAAGAGTGTGGTGGAAGATGTGATGAAATATTCACCCGATGCGGTGATCATCTGTGTGTCCAATCCGCTTGATGTGATGACCTATGTGATCAAACAGATGACAGGTTGGGAACGTAACCGTATCATCGGTCTTTCCGGTGCACTTGACGGTGCTCGTATGGCATATCAGATCTACAAAAAGCTTGGCTTCGGTGCAGGGCAGATCGGTACACTGGTCATTGGTGACCATGGGCAGAACATGATCCCGCTTCCCCAGGAGGTACAGGTGGGGTCTGTGGATGTAGCAGAACTCCTCAGCAAAGAGGAGATGGAAGAGATCATTGAGCGTACCAAACACGGTGGCGCAGAAATTGTGAAGCACCTTGGTACGTCAGGTTATTACGCACCGGGTCGGGCTATCGCCTATATGGTTGAGGCAATTCTCAATGACTCCAAAGTCGTTGTAGCCTGTTCGGCGCTGCTTGAAGGTGAGTACGGTTATAGTGATGTCGCTGTAGGTGTACCTGTGGTACTTGGCAAGAACGGGATGGAACAGATCATCGAGATCGCGCTTGACGATGAGACGAAAGCGAAGTTCAAGACTTCGGTCGAGAGCATTCAGTCTGGCATTGAAGTGCTTCGCAACAATCAATTTTTTAACTAAATTAAAAGGGAGATATTATGGAATACAGAATTGAAAAAGATACAATGGGTGAAATGAAGGTTCCTGCGGACAAGTACTGGGCAGCACAGACTCAGCGTTCGGTAGAAAACTTCAAGATCGGCGAAGAGAAAATGCCTATGGAAGTTGTATACGGCTTTGCAAATCTGAAAAAAGCGTGTGCCCTTGTCAACAATGAACTGGGACGTATGGATGACGAAAAGACAAATGCCATTACCAAAGCGTGTGACGCTGTCCTTGCAGGAGAACTTGACGACAACTTTCCGCTGGTAGTATGGCAGACAGGGTCAGGAACACAGTCGAATATGAACATGAACGAAGTGGTAGCCAACAAGGCCACAGAGATTCTTGGCGGTGATTTTACAAAAGAACATCTGGTACATCCCAATGATGATGTCAATAAAGGACAGAGCTCCAACGATACCTATCCAACCGGGATGCGTATCGCCGAAGTGGTTGCCGTGACAGACAATCTGATCCCGGCATTGAACCAGCTTAAAAGTACGCTTGAAGCCAAGTCCAAAGCGTTTGCCGATATTGTCAAAATCGGGCGTACGCATTTACAAGATGCAACACCGCTGACACTGGGACAGGAGCTTAGCGGGTATGTTGCGATGCTCGAGACGAACCTTAAACAGATCGAAGATGCGCTTAAATATGTAAGAGAGCTTGCCATTGGCGGTACAGCAGTAGGTACAGGATTGAACTCTCATCCTGAATTCTCAGAAAGAGTGGCAGCCAAACTCAACAGCTTTATGGACAAAAATTACGGTTTTGTATCTCAACCGAACAAGTTTCATGCCCTGACAGGGCATGATGCCGAAGTGGTACTCAGCGGTGCACTTAAAGCGCTTGCGGCAAACCTGATGAAAATTGCCAATGATGTCAGATGGCTCGCCAGCGGCCCACGCTGCGGTATCGGTGAAATCTCCATTCCTGCAAACGAGCCAGGCTCATCCATTATGCCGGGTAAAGTCAATCCGACACAGGCGGAAGCACTGACTATGGTTGCGGTACAGGTCATGGGTAATGACGCTGCTGTAGGGATTGCCGCGTCACAGGGGAACTTCGAACTGAATGTATTTAAGCCGGTAATTGCTTATAATATTCTTCAATCGATCAGACTGCTTTCTGATGCAATGCGAAGCTTCGATGTCAATTGTGCAGTGGGTATTGAGCCGATCGAAGAGAAAATCGAAAAATTTCTCAATGATTCTTTGATGCTTGTTACAGCACTGAATCCTTATATTGGCTATGAAAATGCTGCAAAAATTGCCAAAACAGCACATGCGAACGGAACGACACTCAAAGAAGAAGCTATCAAGCTTGGTCTGCTTACTGCAGAAGAGTTCGATAAATATGTCCGTCCTGAAGAGATGATCGCGCCAAAAGCGTAAGTGACTCTTTTTTTACCAAAGGTAGCACCTTCGCTGCCTTTGTGCTAACCGGTTTGCCCAAAACTGTGTAAAAATTTACCACTTTTTTAAAATCACCCTTCATAATAATTCAATTAACCCCATATTATCCGGGTACGTCGTATAATAAAGGAACTTATTGTAAAAAGGAGACTGCATGAATATTCATGAGTATCAGGCAAAACAGATCTTTGCTCAGTACGGTGTGCCGACACCAAGAGGAATTGTTGCGAATACACCAGAAGAGGCGGTAAAAGCGGCACATGAACTGGGTGGAAACATCTGGGTGGTCAAAGCACAAATCCACGCAGGCGGTAGAGGTCTTGGCGGTGGAGTCAAATTGGCAAAGTCTATCGAAGAGGTTGAACAGCTTGCCGGTGAGATTTTAGGGATGACCCTGGTAACACATCAGACCGGACCAGAGGGAAAACTGGTTCAGAAAGTTTATATTGAAGAGGGTGCGGACATCAAAGATGAACTCTACCTTGGTGTTGTGCTTGACAGAGCAAAAGAGATGCCTGTGATTATGGCTTCCACTGAGGGCGGTATGGAGATCGAAAAGGTTGCCGAAGAATCACCTGAGAAGATTGTCAAAGTGGCAGTTGATCCTGCTATCGGTTTCCAGCCTTTCCACGGAAGAGAGCTGGTGTTTGGTCTTGGTATTACAGACAAAAATGAGCAGAAGAAATTCATGCAGTTTGCTTCAAAACTCTACAATGTCTATATGGATAAAGATGCGGAGATGATCGAGATCAACCCGCTTATTAAAACCGGTGCGGGAGATTTTCTTGCACTTGACGGTAAGATGGGATTTGATGACTCTGCTCTCTACAGACATCCTGAAATCGAAGAGATGAGAGATATCTCAGAAGAAGATCCTGACGAAAGAGAAGCGGCACAGTACGGACTCAGCTATATTGCACTCGATGGTGAGATTGGATGTATGGTCAACGGTGCAGGGCTTGCTATGGGTACCATGGATACCATCAACTACATGGGCGGTACGCCGGCGAACTTCCTCGATGTCGGGGGTAAAGCGAATGCTGAAACCGTTGCAAAAGGGTTTGAGATTATTCTTAAAAACCCAAACGTCAAAGCGATCTTTGTCAACATCTTCGGTGGTATCGTACGATGTGACAGAATTGCCAATGGTATTCTTGAAGCGACAAAAATGGTCGATGTCCATGTGCCGGTGATTGTCAGACTTGACGGAACCAATGCCGAAGAAGCAGCGGAAATTCTTGCCAATGCAAATATTCCGAATGTCATTCCGGCAACTGACCTTGCAGACGGTGCAAAAAAAGCGGTAGAAGCAGCAAAAGGAGCAAAGTAAGATGAGTATTCTGGTAAACAAAGACACAAAAGTAATCGTTCAGGGGTTCACAGGAAGTGAAGGTACATTTCACGCAGAGCAGTGTCTCGCATACGGTACCGATATAGTTGGCGGTGTGACACCGAACAAAGGCGGTCAGGAACATCTTGGTAAACCGGTATTCAATACCGTTCAGGAAGCAGTCGATGCAACAGGCGCAACCGTTTCTATGGTATTTGTTCCGCCTGCATTTGTAGCTGATGCAGTGATGGAAGCCGCTGAAGCCGGCATTGAACTTGCAGTCATCATTACGGAAGGTGCACCGGTAAAAGATATGCAAATGGCAAAAGCACATGCCGTTAAGCATGGCATGAAGACCATTGGACCAAACTGCCCTGGTATCATTACCGCAGATGAGTGTAAGATTGGTATTATGCCAGGCAACATTTTCAAAAAAGGAAATGTCGGACTTATCTCCAAGTCAGGTACACTCACGTATGAAGGTGCAAACCAGGTAGTAAAGGAGGGGTATGGTATTACTACGGCGGTAGGTATCGGTGGTGACCCTATCATTGGACTCAGCTATAAGCAATTGCTGCCAATGTTCGAAGCAGATCCTGAAACAGAGGCGATCGTAATGATCGGTGAGATCGGCGGTGATCTCGAGATTCAGGCAGCCAAGCTTATTAAAGAGCAGATTACCAAACCTGTTGTTGCCTTCATCGCCGGTCAAACTGCACCCAAAGGTAAAAGAATGGGACACGCTGGTGCCATTGTTTCCGGTTCAGCAGGTACAGCAAAAGAGAAGATGGATGCGCTTGAAGCTGCAGGCGTTAAAGTCGTCGTTTCTCCGGCAGACATTGGAAAAGCAGTTAAAGAGGTTCTTTCGAAATAAGCTTTCTCCTCCCTCGCCGGGCCTTTGCCCGGTCTCTCCTGTTTTATCATTTCAAATTTTATCTTCCCGGTATTCCAAAAAGAGTAGGAAACACTAAAATAGTAACTAAACGATACACCTATGGAAACACTGCCGAAAAAGGAAGAAGTGCACTTTTCCATTGAAGTCAAAATCTATCAAAAAAGTGGGTAAAAATGCTGCTTCGAATGGTAACAACACCCCTTATGCTACCAATAATTCAGGCTTATTCAAAGCAACCTTACAAAAAGTAAGCTATTCTTTATGTAGTGAATAAGGGGTATCCCTGACATCCTGGGTTTGACTTGACAGTTACTTTCAAGACTCTCAAGTCAAACCCAGGTTGGTGATCTCACGAAACAACAAACTTCAAAATTAAGGGGAAAACATGGCAGTAATGAAAGCTCCAGAAAATACTCCGGTATGGGTAAATACGGATCGATGTAAAGCATGTGACATTTGTGTGGATGCCTGTCCGGCGGGTGTTCTCTCGATGAAACTGGAACCGACATCAGTATTGGGGGCGATGATCAGCGTTGTCTATCCTGATGCATGTATCGGATGTAACGAGTGCGAACTCTGTTGTCCTGACTTTGCAATTTATGTTGCGGAAAAGAAAGAATATAAATTTGCAAAACTGACAGAGTCTTCAAAGAAAAGACAAGAAATTATTAAAGAAAACGGGTATATGTTACCTGAAGATTACAAGGAGGCGAACTAATGTCAGCAACAAGAGAGATTATTTCAAGCGGTAATGACCTGGCTGCAATTGCAGCGGTAGATGCCGGGTGTATGTTCTTCGGCGGGTATCCTATTACCCCATCAAGTGAGGTCATGCATACCATTTCAGACCTGCTTCCGAAAGTGGGCGGTACAGCCATCCAGATGGAAGATGAGATTGCAGGTGTTGCAGCGGCAATCGGTGCAGGTATGGCAGGTGTACGTACACTGACAGCGACTTCAGGCCCAGGTATTTCACTCAAAGCAGAAAACCTTGGACTTGCGCAAATGGCAGAAGTACCGTTGGTAGTTGTCAACGTCATGAGGGGTGGCCCTTCAACCGGTCTGCCTACACGTGTTTCACAGGGAGACGTCGCGCAGGCAAAGAACCCAAGCCACGGTGACTACAAGTCTATTACTGTGTGTGCCGGAACACTTGCAGAGTGTTATACTGAAACGGTAAGAGCATTCAATCTGGCTGACAGATTCATGCAGCCTGTGTTTGTATTGCTTGATGAGACACTTGGGCATATGCATGGAAAAGCGATGATTCCAACAGTTGAAGAGGTTAAAGCGGGTATCAAACCGAGAAAGAAATTTGAAGGTGACCCTGCTGACTACAAGCCATACGGTGTTGCAGAGGATGAACCGGCAGTACTCAACCCGATGTTTGAAGGGTATCGTTACCACTTTACAGGATTGCACCATGACGCAAT
>WGDG01000230.1 GCA_015493425.1 Sulfurovum sp. | reverse complement strand
TCTATCCTCGCTATATCGAACATATCGATTTGCGTGTGGGCAGACGGCTCATCGCCGATATTTCGACCGGGTATAATATCAGCAAAAACCCAATATTCAAGTTCAAAAATATTAAAAACAGTGACACTAAATCACAGGTACACGTGATGGCACGGGAGAATACGGGAAAGCGCTACAGCGGAAGCGCTGCCGTAAAAATAAAAGAGGTATCGGCTATGCACGGTATGGCAGGTGACAGCAATGAAAATACTATTGACTATCACCGCACAAACCCTGGCCTTTTCGATGCAGATGTTGTCGATGACGCGCTTGAAGCACTTTACGGCAAGGTGCATTATGAGGATGGCGGTATAGAAGTGACAGTACCGAAAGTCGTTTCCAATTCGTGGGCTGTACCTGTTACACTCAAATCCGACCTCGACCTTGAATCGGTCGCGGTATTGACAGACGGCAATGCACATCCTGCTGTCGCTGTCTTTCACATTCCCAAGGGTGTCAAGGTCGATATTGCATTGAAAATGAGAGTCCTGACGCGTTTTAATGATATACATCTCATTGTGGTAGGCAAAGGCAGGGACGGGCGGTACCACATTGTCAAAAAGCCCTTTGTTGTCGCCTATGGCGAAGCCACATAGGTGCACTAAATCTCTTCTTTACTGCAAATAGGGTAGAATTATAGCCATTTCAAATGTGCAATATCGATAAAGTTGGAGAGACATGGCAACAAAAAAAGCAGAACTTTTAGCCCCTGCAGGCAACCTTGAGAAGATGAAGATCGCCCTAAACTACGGGGCGGATGCCGTCTATGGCGGTACGAGTACCTTCTCGCTGCGTATCCGTTCGGGCAAGGAGTTCGATATGGACTCTTTCAAAGAGGGGATCGACTATGCCCATGCACGCGGTAAAAAAGTCTATGCTACCGTAAACTCTTTTCCGTTCAACTCGCAGATCAAACTTTATGAAAACCACATTGCCAAGATCGCAGAACTCAACCCCGATGCACTGATCGTCTCATCTCCGGGAGTTGTCAAAATCGCCCACCGTATCGCACCGGATATTCCCGTGCACCTCTCGACACAGGCAAACGTGATGAACGCGATGGATGCAGAGGTTTACTATGACCTTGGTGTCAAGCGTATCATCGTGGCTCGCGAGATCAGCCTCAAAGACTGTGAAGCGATCAAAACCCACTTACCAGACCTTGAACTGGAAGTCTTTGTGCACGGTTCGATGTGTTTTGCCTACTCGGGGCGCTGCCTCATCTCGGCACTGCAGACCGGACGTGTGCCCAACCGCGGCAGCTGTGCGAATGACTGCCGTTTCCCTTACGAAGTCTATGCGCACAATCCCGAAACGGGAACGACATTCCGGCTTGACGAAGAGCCCGATGTAGGTACCTACATCATGAATGCCAAAGATATGAACATGGCATCGCACATTGATGAGATTTTGGCAAGCGGGGTGATCGACTCACTGAAAATTGAAGGGCGTACCAAATCGCCTTATTACGCAGGGGTCGTGACCAAAGCCTACCGCCATGCTATCGATGACTTTTATGCGAATGATTTTGAGCCCTCACGTTACCAGAGAGAACTCAATACCACTCAAAACCGCGGTTTTACCGATGCGTATCTTATCTCCCGTCCTTTTGAACGCAACGATACGGAGTCGCATGGTTTCTCGATTCAGTACGGTACCCATCAGGTTGCAGGGCTTGTCAGCGAAGATGGACTCAGCTGGAAATGTAAGGATAAAACCTGTGTAGGTGATAGTGTGGAGATCGTACTGCCGGTAGGCGCTACTGTGGAGCTTGTGAATAACGAGATAGGCAAGATTGATGAGATAAACGGACAGTACTGGCTGACCTTTAAAAAGATAGAGACGGTTGATGGCAAAGAGCGTGAATGTGTCCACAGTGGCTATCTCGAGCCGATCAAGCTACCAACCAAACTGCCGGGCTATACTATTTTACGCCGAAAGATCGACGAAGCACTGGAGAAGAAGGGACTGACCGAAGACTCCACACCGATGAAGATGGAGCCTAAGTGTGACTAAACAAATCAAACAAGGAAAGAACAGATGAAATTTGTATCGATCATTATGGGAAGCAAGAGCGACTACGCGATTATGGAAGAGTGTGCCAAGACACTGGAGAAGTTTGGAGTGCCTTATGAGCTGATCATCTCTTCTGCCCACAGAAGTCCGGAGCGAACCAAGCACTACATTAACGATGCAGAGCAAAAAGGTGCGCAGGTCTTTATCGCTGCAGCAGGTATGGCAGCACACTTGGCAGGTGCAGTCGCAGCGGGTACGACCAAACCGGTACTGGGCGTTCCTATGGAGAGCGGGCCGCTCAAAGGAGAAGATGCACTGCTCAGTACAGTGATGATGCCAGCAGGCATGCCTGTAGGTACACTGGCGATCGGCAAAGCCGGAGCGGTCAATGCTGCCTACCTTGCCATTCAGATCATGGCACTGCAGGATGATGAACTGCGTGTGAAACTTCAGGAAGACCGTATCAGCAAAGCCAAAAAGGTGGAGTTGGATTCGAGTGAGATTGAAGTCCTTCTTTAGTGAAGAGTGAATAGTTTAGGTAAGCGGTGCGTGGCTCCGCTTTGATTTTATATAAAAAGAGAGAGACATGAACAATAATGCAATTACGTTTAGTGAACTGCTGCTGAAACTTCAGCAATTTTGGGCAGAGCAAGGGTGCAATATCGTCCAGCCTTACGACATTCCGGCAGGGGCGGGGACGTTCCATCCGGCTACGTTGCTTCGAAGCCTTGACTCCAAGCCATGGAGTACGGCGTATGTGGCACCAAGCCGCCGTCCAACAGACGGGCGTTACGGAGAGAACCCTAACAGACTGGGCGCTTATTACCAGTTTCAGGCACTCATCAAGCCGAGTCCGGATAATATTCAGGAGCTTTACCTGAAATCTTTGGAGTATCTGGGGCTGAATCTTCAGGAGCATGACATCCGTTTTGTCGAGGATAACTGGGAATCACCCACACTGGGTGCCTGGGGGCTTGGCTGGGAAGTGTGGCTTGACGGGATGGAGGTAACGCAGTTTACCTACTTCCAGCAGGTAGGGGGCATTGCCTGCGATCCTGTAGCGGTCGAGATCACCTACGGTACGGAGCGTCTGGCGATGTACCTGCAAGGGGTTGAGAGTGTCTTTGACATTGTCTGGAACCGCAACGGTGATGATGTGACTACCTACGCCGATGTACACAAAGAGAGCGAGTATGAGTTCTCAAAATACCACTTTGAAGTGGCGACGGTAGAGAAGCTCTTCAGACATTTCGATGATGCCAGCGATGAGTGCCGTCTATGTCTTGAGAAGGGACTGCCGCTTCCGGCGTATGACGAGTGTATGAAAGCCTCACATGCCTTTAACGTACTCGATGCCAGAAAAGCGATCTCCCAGGCACAGCGCCAGAATTATATTCTTAAAGTGCGTGAACTTGCCATCGGGTGTGCACAGCTTTACAAGGCGCAGGAAGAGGAACGGAACGCAAGGGTAAAAGGGAAATCCTAAATATTTTTGTAATGATGAACTACATGTAGGGTGCGTAAACACGCACCTTCAAACCATTTTGCAAAAAGAATGTATACAATCAAAATATATAAAAGGTGTGTGTTTACGCACCCTACAGTGATAAAAAAGAGAAGCTAAGATGATATTGCAAGAGGTATATGATTTTTTAGATCAACTCTCTCCCTTCGAACTTCAGGAGAAGTGGGACAACTCCGGATTGATTGTCGGGGATTTGCGCCGAGAGGTGTCACAAATTGTTGTCTCGCTTGATATTGATGAATCGATGATCGATGAAGCCGATGAGGGAACACTTTTTATCGTGCATCATCCGCTCATCTTCGGAAAGCTCTCTGAACTTGATTTCGCAGCTTATCCTGCCAACCTCATTGAAAAACTTATTCTCAAACGTCAGTCACTTATTGCAATGCATACCAATTTCGACCAGACACACCTGAACCGCTATGTGTTTGAAAAGGTACTCGGGTTTGAGCTGGAACGTCAGGAGCCTTTTTTGTGTTACACAAGTACAGAGTGGAGCAAAGAGGCGCTTTATCGTCACCTTCAGGAGAGATTAGGACTGGCATGTATTAAAAGCGTAGCACCCAAAGAGAAGGTCGAGAGTATTGCACTCTGCACCGGCGCAGGGGCTTCGCTGATGGATGAAGTGGAGGCAGACTGTTTCCTGACCGGGGACATCAAGTACCACGATGCGATGAAGGCAGAGAGTCTGGGACTGATGATGGTCGATGTGGGACACTATGAGAGTGAGCGCTTTTTCGCGGAGATTATGGCCGAAGAATTGAAAGTTTTACCAATTTTGGCTATAATTGCGAATTCTAAAAATCCGTTTCATTTTGAAACACCCCTCAAAACCTTAAAGGATAGAGATTGAACAAACATCTTAAAGAGCTGATAGAGCTTTCAAACATTGACAAAGCTATCGACAGTTACAACCCGCAGATCGAAGCGGCGGATAAAAAAATTGCCAAAGTACAGCGTAAAATCGATGCAGTACAGGCAGAGCTGAACAAGCTTAACAGAGAAATTGAAGAGAACGAAGAAAAGATCAAAGCTTTTGAAGAGCAGATCAAAGTACTTAACGATCAGCTCGCGGACAATGCGAAAAAAGCCAAAGAGATCTCTACAGAGAAAGAGATGAAAGCACTGCAGCTTGAAGAAGAGATTGCCAAAGAGAAGCTGACATTCGCCAACGAAGAGATTGAAAGACTTCAGGGCATCAACGAGACCAAGCGTGAACTTGCCAAAGAAGAAGAGGCGAAATTTGCCGAACTTCAGGCGACATTCGATGAGGTCAATAAAGAAGTTTCTGCGGAAAAAGAAGCCATTGAAGCTTCCAAAGCGGAACTCTTCACCAAACGTCAGGAGCTTAGCCGGAACATCGAGCAGAAAGTACTTTCTTTTTATGAAAAAATCCGTGTATGGGCAGGCAATACAGCAGTTGTTCCCGTTAAGAAGCAGGCGTGCTACGGCTGTTATATGAAACTCAATGACAAAACCTATTCAGAAGTCATCAAGGCAGATGAAATTGTCAACTGCCCGCATTGCGGCAGAATTCTCTATATTGAGAGTGTTACAGAAGAGGCGTAACAAGAAGTGTTTAGCGTTTAACGTTGAGCGTTCAGACGGGGGCTTCGCCCTCTAGTTGGGGGCAGTGTGAATAGACTCTTTTTTTTCTTTTATTCCCTTGTTTCCATTCTCCCTTATATCGTTGCACTTCCCTTTCTTTTTCTCTTTTCATTTAAAACAAAATACAGACAATCCATCCCGGCACGTTTTTTTCTATGGAAAAATCCGCCTTTAAGCCCCGGCGGTATCTGGTTCCATTCATGCAGTTTCGGAGAGGCCAAAGCTATTGCACCGCTGGTGGAGATGCTGCCCAAAAAGGTGTTGAGAATGAGCACGACCACACAGACGGGTAAAAGTGTTATCGACACCTATACGGATGAGAGCCGCTATCTGCCATTCGAACCGCTGCTCTTTGGCTGGCTGCGGCCGCAGAAGACACTGGTGGTGATGGAGGCGGAATTCTGGTATCTGCTCTTTGCCCTGGCAAAACGTCGCGGGGCGCATACACTGCTGATCAATGCGCGTATGAGTGACCGCTCCTTTCCAAAGTACCTCAAAATGGCATGGCTTTACCGGCAGATATTCCGATATGTTGATGCAGTCTATGCCCAGACACCCAAAGACAAGGCACGCCTCGAGCATCTTGGTGCGAAGAACGTAACGGTTACGGGGAACATCAAGCTTGCTGCACTTCCACAGCCTACAAAAACGCTTGCCAAACCGGAGGGTTTGCTGCTTTGTGCCGCAAGTACGCACAGGGGAGAAGAGGAGACAGTGCTGGATGCATTTGACATGTTTTTGCAGGAGCACCCTAAAGCGAAACTGGCGGTGGTACCGCGCCATCCGGAGCGTTTCGATGAAGCTGCACAGTTTGTCGAAGCCTTTGCCGCCAAGAGAGGTATATGCTGGCACCGCTATTCACAGCGTGAAGATTTTGAAAGCACCGTCACGCTCGTGGATGCACTGGGCGAACTGGTCAACATCTATGCCATAAGTGATATTGTCATACTGGGAGGTGCCTTTGTGCCTGTAGGCGGGCATAACGCTGCAGAGGCAGCGCAGTTTGGCTGCCGTATCCTTTCCGGACCTCATTATTTTAACCAGAAGGACATCTTTGAGGCAGTGGAGGGGATTACTGTTGTTGAATCTGAAGATCTTCCTAAAAGGCTGTTGCAGTATGCACAGATCAAACCTGCAAATTTACGCTGGCGTACTGACCTTACTCCAATTGTAAAAGAGCTTGAAGGACTGCTTTAGTTTTCACTTTTTTCAGACAGTTGATATTCCCTGGTGGAAAGTTTGGCTCTCAACGATGATTTTGATTGTACTCTGTAGTAGACAAAAAGGGTAAATATAAATTTATGGTATCCTTTCACTATTGGAAGGCATAAAATGTTTTACGAAATCAATAATAATGAAGTAAGTTTACGTATCAAGGCACAGCCTGCAGCAAGCAGGAACGAATTTTGCGGTCTGTACGGTGATGAAGCGGTGAAAGTGCGCATCAAAGCGCCGGCGGTCGAGGGGGCGGCGAACAAGGAGCTTGCAAAGTTCCTTGCTAAAAGTTTTAAAGTTCCCAAGAGTGCGGTTGTCTTTAAAAGCGGGCAGAACAGCAAGATCAAGATTGTCGCTTTCCCTTTGACAGCGCAATTTGAAGCATGGCGAGAAACGGTGTAGTAACGCTATAAGCGGTATTGTATATGACATAAGAAAAAAAGAAAGAGAATAATGGCAAGAGATAAAGCGTATAAAGTACTGGCTCAACAAAAAGGGCTTTCGAACAACAAGGCAAAAGAGCTCATTGACAGAGGACTGGTCTATGTGGGTGATAAAAAGGTTAAAATTGCCCGTGCGGAAATTTCCGAAGATACAAAGTTCCGCATCGAATACCCCGAAGATATTGAGATACTTTATGAAGATGAAGATATCGTTGCGGTGAACAAGCCTGCACAGGTGGACAGTTATGACATTCAGGATGCCATCGATGGAGCACAGCTGCTGCACCGGCTCGACCGTGAGACCTCGGGCGTACTGCTGCTGGGGCGAAACGAAGCCTTTATTGAAAAGGCGGTCAACGAGTTTAAGAACAGACGGGTGAAAAAAGAGTATGTTGCGTGGGTTGAAGGGGTGGTCTATGAGCCTATCGAGATCGATGAGCCCATCCATACGGTCAAAAAAGGAAAAGCCTTTTCGCTTATTGATCCGATTCGCGGCAAGAAAGCGCATACACTGGTAAAACCTGAAGAGGTTCAGGGAAAGAAATCGAAGGTATATATTGAAATTACGACAGGCCGCACACACCAGATCCGTGTGCATCTGGCACACGTAGGCCACCCTGTTGTCGGGGATGAACAGTACGGCAGCCGTACACAGAGCAAACGTATTTTGCTGCATTCGGCGAAGATGCAGATTTTCGATTATGTTTTCGAAGCCAAAGAGCCAAAAGATATTGCACGCTACAAATAGTCCCCAAAAGCAATATTTTGGTAAAATTCGTCTCAAATCATTGCGTTGGCAGAGGGTTCGGGGCGATGCAGCGACTCTGGCAGGTGCAAACGGCGAAGCCGCCGCATCACCCCGAACCAGTAAGCGACAATTTTCTATATATAATTTAAAAAGCAGGGTAAATTATGTTCGATACACTGACAGACAGTTTTAAAAACGCCATAGGCAAGATCCGTTTTCACGATGATGAAAAGGCGCTGAAAAAAGCGACGACAGAGCTGAAGAAGTCGCTTCTCAAAGCCGATGTCCATCACAAGGTGGTCAAAGATCTCATAAGCTCTGTAGAGCTTGAGACCAAGAAGAACGGTGTAGGCAAGGACAACTTCCTGCGTGCTTTGCAGAACAAGCTGACTGACATTCTGACCATAGAGGGTGCACCAAAGGGCTTTACCTTCGCCTCCAAACCGCCGACCGTGGTGCTGATGATCGGTCTGCAGGGTTCCGGTAAAACGACAACGACAGGAAAACTTGCCTACTTCCTCAAAGAGCAGAAGAAGAAAAAGGTACTTGTCGTCGCAGCCGACCTGCAGCGTTTGGCAGCGGTGGAGCAGTTGCGCCAGATCACGTCGCAGATAGAGGTGGATCTGGTAGCAGACGAGAATGCCAAGCCCGAAGAGATCGTCAAGCGCGGTCTTGAAAAAGCGGAAAAAGAGCTTTATGATGTCGTACTGATCGATACCGCCGGGCGTCTTGCGATCGACGATGAGCTGATGGATGAGCTTGCGCGTGTCAAAGAGGTTGCACAGCCCGATGAACTCTTCTATGTTGCCGATGCAATGACCGGACAGGATGCGGTCAGAACGGCACAGACCTTCAAAGAGAAGATCGGTATTACCGGTGTGATTTTGACCAAGTTTGACGGTGATTCCAAAGGGGGCGTCGCACTTGGTCTGACACAACAGGTGGGTGTACCGCTGCGCTTCATCGGTGCGGGCGAAAAGATGCCTGATCTCGAGCAGTTCATCTCTGATCGTATCGTCAGCCGTCTGATGGGGGCAGGGGATGTCGAGTCGCTTGCAGAAAAAGCTGCTGCAGCTATCGACCCCAAAGAGGCCAAGCGCATGACGCAGAAGATCAAGAAAGGGCAGTTCAACTTCAACGACTTCCTCGAGCAGATGGAGCAGATGAAGAAGCTTGGAAGTATGAAGTCGCTGCTTGGGATGATCCCGGGGATGGGCAACATGGCCAAGCAGATCGGCGATCTGGATCTGGAGAACTCCGAAGAGGTGCGGATGATCAAGGCGATGGTAGCCTCCATGACACCCAAAGAGCGTGAGAACCCAGACCTGCTCAACAACACCAGAAAGCGCCGTATCGCTGCGGGTGCGGGACTTGACCAGATGCAGGTAAACCGTGTACTCAAGCAGTTTAAAAATGCTGCGAAGATGGCAAAGAAGCTCTCAGGCAAGGGCGGTATGAAACAGATGCAGGACATGATGAAACAGATGCAGGGCGGGGGAGGCTTCCCCGGTATGCCGCGAT
>WGDG01000229.1 GCA_015493425.1 Sulfurovum sp. | reverse complement strand
GTCTTTATTGTTACGCAGCAGCAGTGTCGTTTCGGCATCGGTACCGACATTGTCATTGATAATGTTCATTTTATGCTGCAGCTTCTGAAGCTGTCTTTGTGCCACTCTTGCAATATGCGTTTTGGCACGCTCATAATAGGAGAGGAAAGCTTTTTTGGTACTGAAACCGCGCAGCAGATCATACGCTTCACGTGATTCCCGTCCGGCAAAGTCGTAATGCATCCCGAAGAAAATACCCAGAATCTGAATGAAAATAAAAAGCAGCCCCAAAATCATAAAGGTTGCATCTCCGCCCCGCTGGTTTGTTTCATCTTCTATGTTTGCATCTGTTTGTTTCGAAACAGCCGGTGAAGCTTTGCTTTCTTCATCGCCAAAGAGTGAAGAGAGATCTTCTTGTGCATCATCACTGCTGCTGTCACCAAAGAGTGCACCCACATCATCGTCTCCCTTGGCCTCGGTATCCCCAAACGGTGATGCATCGTCATGAAAAATATTCATGGCACTTTCATGTGAAGAAGCAATCTCCTGCACAAGTACCTGATGGCGGATATAGGTTGCACCTATCGCAATGGCAATGATGAACACCAGTGTCAGAATAGTTTTTGTGTAAGTGGTTTTGACCTTGTCATTGACATCGAGCCGGTTGAGCATACGAATGTAGTTTGGGGAATCTTTGTCATCAAATGTATTGTCAATGGTAATGAGCTTTTCATCCGGTTTGAGGTCACGCCAGTTGGTACCGCCTGCATTGTCATTTTTATACCATCGTCTGATCTTCTTGATAAGGGTATTCTTGTGCAGTTCCTGTCCGGTAAGGTGTGTCAGCCATACCAGCAAAATGGCAAGCATCGCCGCAACTCCGATAGCACCTTTCTCTTGCGTCGCTTCACTGGCACCGGGAATGGTAAAGCCCGCCAACACATAAGCAAACCCGAATGCTTCCACAATCACCAGTACAAAAATCATGATCCAGATGAATGTCGGTGTCGGCTTTCGTCCCAACTCTCCTGCAGCATGGAGATAATCTTTGGCTTCATCATACGATTCGTCATCAACATCTACCTTTTCGTAGAAGTTATAGTAGTCACGACAGAGACGCTCTTCGGAATAAAACCATTTATGATTTTCATCAAAGCCTTCAATATCCCGTGCAAGAATAGACAGTTTTCCAATGAAAGGAAAATTGTACGTAAAATTGAGCCACCAAAACTTCACCTCCTGCCAGTGTGTGATAATAAATGCCAACACAATAACAGCAAAACCAAGCAGCAGTGTCTCTATCTGGTGTGCCAGAATAAATTGCCAGATCTCTTCCATACCTTTTTCTCTCCTTCAGTAAATTAAAAGACATTATAGCTAAAAATAATTTTGCGGGGTTTTAAAACAGATTCCTGCATTTTCTATTTCGAGATTTGGGTGTGTTAACCTTTATTGTGTCATTGCATGATAGAATACACCATCAAACACAAGGAGCAGTCATGCCTGAAAATCCGCAGAACATTACCATATCACTTACGTCAAAGCAGGTTAAAAAACTTCATGAGCTCACAAAGGTCACGGGGGATGACACCACCAATGTCCTCAGAAATGCACTTGAACTTTACTATCGCCATATTATGGAAAACGAAGATCAGAAAAATTTAGCAAAGATCAACGCCCTGCTTGACGTTCAATAGTAAGCCTTGTATCAAAATCCAAGGCAAGGGGATCTCTATTTACCAAAAGCTTGACCGGTCAAACGCTCGATCTGCCTGTCATGCAAACGGCTGAAAAACAGCAAGGCTGTCACTGCACCCATCAGACACCATGCCATATCTGTCTGAGTGTCCCACACATACCCCTGTGTTCCAAGAAAAGCATCGGCCGCTTCACCGGACAACACTGCCACAGCCCACTCAAGCAGTTCGTAAAATGCCGAAAACGCCAGCACGATACTCAGTACAATGTAATTCAGCCACAAACGGCTTTTTTTTACCACTTCTTTGCGAATGAGAATTTCACGGGCCAATATGGCCGGTTCAAAGCCCTGAAAGAAGTGACCAAGCTTGTCATAGTTGTTACGACTCTGGTGAAGTACCTCTTTGATCCAGTCAAAAAGGGGTACCTCCGCATACGTATAGTGTCCGCCCACCATCAAAATTATCATATGTATTAATATGAGAGTATAGAGCAGGGGAGTCAGCGGAAAAATACGGTAAGTGGCCACGATCAGTACAAAACCTATCAGTGCTGGGAAAACTTCTAAAAACCAGGTAAAGTATTCCTTCGGCTGCCATGCAGACCAGAGAAGGACAGCGAAAAAAATGCCTACCCACACAAAGCGCATCATCCTGCCTTCCTTGCCGTCATGAGAAAGACTGTAAAATCACGGTGCGGTTTTTCAATAGTTGAAGCCGTTTCAAAATGAATATCGGTAAAACCGGAGGCTTCCGCAAATTTTTTCAGTGTTTCCCGATCGAAACCATGATGAAATACACCGGTATTGTCACTGTGAAAACTGCCATCTTCACTGTCAAGGTCGGCAATGGCAATGAAGCCGTTTTCCTTGAGCAGGGATGCAAGTTTGTGGAAGAGGGCAGCTATATCTTTTACATGATGAATAGTCATCGAAGAAATAATACCGTCAAACTGACGTCCTTCAATGGAATCTTTTGTAATATCTTTTAATATGGCTTCTGTTTCACAGGCAAATTCATCACATTTATTATCAAATTCCAGCAACATAGAGGGCGAATTGTCCACTGCAACGATCTTTTTGACAAAAGGGGCAATAAAGTAGCTTAAAAGCCCTGTACCGGCGCCAAGATCCATTAGCTCCATCTCTTTGTCAAGTTTAATATTTTTTACGATTACTTCAGCAATCGCTTTGGCGTTCTGTACACGCCTGGAACTTATATCCCACTTTTTGGATTTATGTGCAAAAAGGTCAGTCTGTTTTTCCATTTAATATTTCCTAATATGTTTTAATATTTTTTACTATATGCCTAAAAAAAGCTCTCTTTTTTCTCGATCCGGATGCTCTCCCAAAAGAATTCCACGTGCTTTTCAAAGAGAGACACCACAGAAGAGGTCGATTTCTTGTCCTGTTTGAGTAAACTTACCTGCATCTGGTAAAAAAAGAGCGGCGCAAAGAACTCGTTTGCAAGCATCAAAGGGTCAGAAGAGCGTATAAGCTCTTCCTGCATCATCATAAACAGGTATGTTGAAAGCTTTTTCACGTTCTCCTGATAAAAATGCTCGTTGTATATCTCTCTGACACGTTCGTTTCGGAACATCTCCTGCATTAACAGCTTGAAAAGCGCCTCATTTTGCCCATCAAAGCTTAAAAGTTTAAATTTGGTACCAATGCCTGCCAAAAGTGCTTTCCCGCTCTTAGCGGCTTCCTGAGGATCTCTATCATCAAATAGATGCACAATCGCCGAGGAGGTGAGATCGCCTATCAGGGTTTCAAGGATCTCGTCTTTGTTTTTAAAATGGTTATAAAGCGCACTCTGCTTGACACCCATCGCACCGGCAATATCTCTTACCGTTGTCGCCTTGTAGCCCTTGGTCGAGAAGAGCTTTAGGGCTGTTTTGAGAATTTTAGCTTTTGTTTTGCTTCCTTTCGATAGGGCGGAAGTGCCCTTGTCACCGTCCATTGTAGCTCCTTTTGTGTAATTATAGTGAACAATTGTTCATAAGTCAAGAGGAGGGAAGAGAAATATATGAACAAGTGTTCATATTCTAGTTTTTATTGCTTTCCTCAAATGAACACTTGTTCACAAATAAGAAAACTTCTCTCCACATAAATGAACACACGTTCACTGAATGACCTACGTTCCCCATAACTACGAGCTTTGCACGGTATCGTCACGCTTTGGATGCCTGGGATGCTGCCATGATCACCAAGTATGGTTTCTACATATTATATAATATAGGATTTTTCTCTTCTTGATCGTCTTATTGTTACTTTTACTATATTTTTAAATATAAAAATATACAAAACTGACACCTCTCTGTATGTTTTTGACACGGAAGTGCTGCACCATACAAAATAGAGATTGAACATTTCGCGTGCAGAAATGTTTCGATAAAAGTATTGGTCAACATACACATTTTCAATTTCACACAAAACAGATATATG
>WGDG01000228.1 GCA_015493425.1 Sulfurovum sp. | reverse complement strand
TCTAGAGAGAGGGTCATACCCAGCTCCATTCCGAACCTGGAAGTCAAGCCTCTCATCGCCGATAATACAGCCGGCTACGCTGGTGGGAATGTAGGTCGCTGCCACTTTGAGTTTTTCTTTTTACTCCCTCTTTTAATCTAATCTTGACGCTTAATCATTATCAATCTAACCTAATTCAATCCAATGAGAAAGTTGCTGTTCTTTAATTCTCAATCTTCCCATCTTTCATTATCAACCTTTAATCAAATTCTTTGGCTCGCTGAGATGCTTTCTTGCTTTTTCCAAAGATCTCCAGTTGCCTTTCTTTAGACATTGAAAATATGCTCTTTGCTTCCCGGCTTCAACCCTTTTTCGCTAAAATACCCTAACTAATTTATGCAGGATATGACTATGGGAAAAAAGATCGCTTCAGCACGGATCGCGACAGAGAGTTCGAAACTGCTTCAAGAGCTGAACAATTCGCTGCCGTTTGACAAAGTGCTTTACAGAGAAGACATCACAGGATCGCTGGCGCACGCCTATATGCTCAAAGAGCAGGGGATCATCAGCACTGAAGACTACGAGCAGATAGACAGAGGGCTTCATGAAATACTTGACGATATCGAGTCAGGCAGACTGAGCCTGGACGGGGATGATGAAGATATTCATATGGCCATTGAGGGAGAGCTGACGCGACGCATCGGTGATGCCGGAAAGCGTCTGCATACGGCACGGAGCCGTAACGACCAGGTTGCCCTCGACTTCAGGCTCTATGTGCAGAACAACACCAAAGCCATTGCAGAGCTTCTTTTGGAGAACATCTCAACACTTCTTGAGATTGCCGAAGAGAATGCCGAGACGATGCTGCCGGGGATGACACATCTGCAGCACGCACAGCCGATCAACTTCGGCTACCATATGATGGCCTATGCAAGTATGTTCAAACGTGATTACGAGCGTTTTATGAGCTCCTACGAGCGCAACAACAACTCACCTATCGGCTGTGCCGCACTGGCGGGGACACCACATCCTGTCAACCGTCAGATCACTTCGGAAAAGCTTGGCTTCGATGCGCCGACACTCAACTGCCTCGATACCGTCAGTGACCGAGATTTCGCACTGGAGATCCTCTTTAACATCGCGACGATGATGATGCACATGAGCCGTTTGAGTGAAGAGCTTATTTTGTGGAGCGCGGCGGAGTTCAAGTGGGTGACGCTCTCCGACCGTCATGCGACAGGCAGCTCCATTATGCCGCAGAAGAAGAATCCCGACATTCCCGAACTGCTGCGGGGCAAGACCGGACGTGTCAACGGCAATCTCGTCGCACTGCTTACCGTGATGAAGGGGCTGCCGCTTGCATACAACAAAGATATGCAGGAGGACAAAGAAGGGGTCTTCGACTCTGTCAAGACAGCACTGCTCAGTCTTCAGGTACTCAATGAGATGATCGCCGATATGACGGTAAACAAAGAGGCAATGGCGGGGGCCTGTATGGTTGGGCATCTGTCCGCTACCGACCTGGCCGACTACCTTGTCAAAGAGCAGGGACTGCCGTTTCGGGATGCATACCATATTACAGGGAATGTCGTCAATCTGGCTGAAGAGAAAGGTGTAGATATTTCAGAGCTTACTCTTGAAGAATTACAGAGTATTGACGAACGCATTGGCGAAGGGGTGATGGGATTGCTTGACATCCGTGCCTCGATGAATGCCCGCCAGTCTGAGGGTGGAACGGCAACTGTGCGTACATTGGATCAGATTGCACAGTTGAAGACGTGGTTGCAGGAGCAGTTACAGTAGAAGACTGTCACAAGGTTACAAAATTTTTGGTATTTTGGGTTTCTTTCTCTTTTTACCAACAAGTTTTAGGAGGGTATCACCCTCTACAATCTCTTTTTCTATTAGTTTGTTAGCCAGTTTGCTGATGATTTCCCAGTGTGTATCAACCATTTTTTTGCTATAACGAAAAGCAGTCTCACTCCAGAGCAGAAAACGCGCTTCGAGTTTCTCCCTCAAAAAGTTTTCACTGATCGGCGAGATCGTCTCGAGATTGATCAACCCCAGTTCACTATCCATTCCAAGCGTGCTGAGTGCAGTATATATCTGGAAGGACGCCTGTGAAAGATCATCGATGGCGCCACTGTCCATTTGGGTATTCCCTGCTTTTTTCATTTTGGAGATACGTCCTGCCATGAGGACACAGACATCATAGAAAAGTTCTTCTTTTGTAATATTGGACATAGGCTCGTCGGCATTATATGAAACAAACCCAAGTGTTTTGCTTCGGGGTGCGATGGTGACCTGCTCAATTTTGATATGTGGCAGAAGGATTGTGGAAAGTACAGCGTGTGCTGCTTCGTGGTAGGCGGTCATTTCCAGCTCTTTTTCAAGGTTGCGTACCATTTGCTTGTCAATTTTGTGACCATACTTGATAATGTTAATCTGTTCAATGAGAATCTCTTCGGTAATTTGTTTTTTCCCCTGTTCTATTGTTTCAAGTACGGCCATCCGTCCAAGCCGCTCGAGATCGACGGCACTCATACCGTTTATATAGCGTACGATGCGTTCTTTGTCAATTTTTGGATCATGCGGTTTTTCCAGGATTTTTTCAAGAAAAAAGCGTCTGGCATCTTTATCAAGTTTGTCTACTTCTATAAGAAAGTCCAGTTTCTTGGGGGCAGTAAGCACTTCGTCGACTGCCTCGAGTGTTTGTGAAGTAGCAATGGTAAAGACCCTTGCATTGGTATTTTCGAGTACCTTGGCAATGTCGGAAAATGAAACATTGGTGAGTGTACCCTGCAGTAACCCTTTGATATCGATGTCTTCAAGGATTACAAGTGAAGGGGTATGTTTGGAAGCATCCTTGTAAACTGCTTTGATATAGTCGATGTCAAAGAGTAGTGATCCTGAGATTTCATAGTATGGCATGTCTGCCTCATGGGCAAAGGCACGGGCAAGCATACCTTTGCCGACGTTGGCAGGGCCATAGAGCAGCAGTCCCTTGGGCAGAGGAGTTTTAAATCGTTCAAAGAGTTCAGGCTGTTGAATAATCTTTATGATGGTTTTCAATCTTGCCTTGACTTTCTTGTGTCCGACGACATCTTTGAAACTGATGGCAGAACGGAGTGCTTTGGGATGGTCGTTTTTGGTATGACTGGACATTGTATGCTCTCTTTGTATCAAAGTTTGATTGTCCAATTATAGAGCAATCTGTTAAATAGAAAATTGAGAATGGTCAATGACGACGAAACTCTAAGATTTTCACAGTACACTTATAGAAAAAATATAGGATGCAAAATGAACGTATCACTGGAATATCTTGGAGAGAAAAAATTTAAAGCCAATACAACGAAGTCAAGCTATATACTTGACTGTAAAGAGATTACGCCGGTAGAGTATTTCGCTACTGGGATTATCGGCTGTACAGGAATCGATCTTGTGGTGATGGCGGAAAAAGACGGATATGCTGTCAGTAATTACAAAGTCAGTGCCGAGATTGAGCGGCAGATGGAGGTACCGATGAAGTTTGCCTCTTTGCATATTATTTACGATTTTGAAGGCTCGTTCGATCCGCTCAAAGCCAAGCGCTACATTTTGGCCTCTTTGGAGAGTTACTGTACGACCATCAATTCTATTCGAGATTCGGTTAAAATACGTTACACGATTTTCTATAACGGCCAAACGATTGCCGAGAAGGAGTCGATCGCTTCAGGCAGCAGTGGCAGTATCGAAATTGAAGATGGTTTTGGCGGAGCGTGCTGCTCTTAAGAGTTTCTGCTATAATCCGGTCAAATCTCAGACCGGAAAACATCAATGATACAACTTACCAACCTCTCCAAAAGCTTCGGCGGACAGACCATTTTCCGCGATGTCAATCTCAAAGTAGGCAAAAACCAGAAGATAGGTTTTGTCGGACGCAACGGTGCAGGGAAATCGACCCTTTTTAAAATGATTCTCGGCGAAGAGAGCCATGACAGCGGCGAGATTGCCATCCCCAAAAACTACCGCATAGGTGCACTCAAACAGCACCTCGTCTTCACCGAAAAGAGCGTACGCGAAGAGTGTGCGCTGGTGCTGCCCGAAGATGAGCAGTGGAACTTCTATAAGATAGAGAAGCTCCTCTTTGGGCTTGGCTTCAGCGAAGAAGATCTTGACAAGGACCCCCTTAGTTTTTCGGGAGGCTACCAGATACGCATCAACCTTGTCAAGCTGCTGGCGACCGAGCCCAGCATGCTGCTCCTGGATGAACCGACCAACTACCTCGATCTACCCTCTTTACGCTGGCTGGAGCGTTTTATTCGCGAATTTGATGGAGAGGTGATCCTTATTACCCACGACAGGGCGTTCATGGATGCCGTCTCCACCCACACGATGGGAGTACAGCGCAAGGGGCTTCGTATCACAAGCGGCGATACCCATAAGTACTACGCCACGCTTGCGATGGAAGATGAGACGTACGAAAAGACAAAAGCCAATCAGGAGAAGAAGCGAAAGGAGCTTGAGGAGTTCGTCGCACGTAATAAGGCAAGGGCGTCGACAGCGGCGATGGCGCAGTCCAAGCAGAAAGAACTTGACAAGATGGAGGAGCTTGGAGAACTGGAAAACGAAGCCGATCTCTCCTTTTCTTTTAACTATGCTGATACACCTGCTAAAGTTGTACTCAGAGCTGAAGACCTTGGTTTTGGGTACGATCCTCAGCAGCCCCTTTTTGAAAAGTTGAACTTTACGCTTGAAAAAGGCAGAAAGATCGCAATTATCGGAAAGAATGGACGGGGAAAGTCGACACTGCTCAACTACATTGCGGGTGAGCTTCCCCTTCAGCAGGGCACACTTTCCTTTCACCCCTCGACCAAATTCGCACACTTCGGACAGACGAACATCGAGCGGCTCAACACCACAGCGACCATTGTCGAAGAGATCGCTTCGATGAGCAAGGAGGTGGGCATCCCACAGGCACGCAGCATTGCCGGAGGGATGATGTTCCCCGGAGAGCTTGCCGACAAAAAGATAGAGGTGCTCTCAGGCGGGGAGCGCAGCCGGGTGATGCTTGGTAAGATCATCGCCACACCTGCAAACCTGCTCTTCCTCGATGAACCTACCAACCACCTTGACATGCAGTCGATCGATGCACTTGCAGACGCCATCGAGCAGTTTGAGGGATCGCTCATTATGGTTACCCACTCGGAGATGCTGCTGCGGTGTCTTGCCGATGCATTGATCATCTTTCACAAGGGCGGAGCGGAGTATTTCGACGGTACCTACGATGAGTTCCTCGAGAAGATCGGCTGGGAAGAGGAGGAGTGTGCCAAGCCCAAAAAGAAGAAGCCCAAGATCGACTACAAGGAGCGTAAACGTCTGCGTAAAGAGCTGATTGCCGAACGTAACGCACTGCGTCAGCCCTATACCAAAAGTGTCACATCATGCGAAAAGAAAATCGAAACGCTTGAAGAGGAAATTGCCGCGCTGGAAGCAAAACTGGCAGAAGCATCCGCTGCGGTGGACAACAGTGCGATGATTGAGTATGCTGCGGCACTCGGCAAACTGCATGAAGAGGTCGAAGCGTTGTTTAAAACGTTGGAAGATGCTACGGAAAAAGAGGAAGAGATCACCGCCGAATATGAGGAGAAACTCGCAGCACTCGATGCGTAGTGTCTGACACGTAACTCCCGAGGCTTTGCCGGGAGTTATGGCTTAGAGATTTTTATGCGGGTCTTCATGCTGGTGGTTCCAGATCAGTTTTCCGCCGCCAAGCAGGTGGAAGTGCAGATGCGGAATCTCCTGACCTCCGTCCTCACCGTTGTTGGTGATAAGCCGGTATCCGGTCTGGTCGACACCGAGCTTTCGGGCGACCTCCTGAATGAACGGTGTCATCTTTGCCATCGTCTCGCCATCGACACTCTGAAAGTTTTCCACATGCTTTTTGGGAATAATGAGTACGTGAATGGGTGCTTTGGGGTAGAGATCGTGGAAGGCGAGAAATTCGTCGTTCTCATGCACGGTATTGTTGGGGATCTCTCCATTGACAATTTTGCAGAATATACACATGGTTGTTTCCTTTTTATCGAGCAGTTTATGCCTTGAATTTTAGTAATTATAGCACACTAAACCCCCTTGTTAGCAACTTTTCGTTAGAATCACGGCAATTATTATGCGATAAATGGAGCATTATGGAAAATTTGGAATCTAAGATACTGCAGACCGATTCACTTGAGGCATTGGAGAAGGTGCGCATTGAACTCTTTGGAAAGAAAGGGCTTCTTGCTGCGCAGTTTGCGAAGATGAAAGACATTCCGGGACCTGAGAAGAAAGCTTTTGCCGAAGGGCTGAATAAGCAAAAGGCCTCACTTCAGGCACTGTTTGACAAGCGCTATGATGAGTTGAAAACTGAAGAGATCGAACGTCTTTTGAAAGCTGAAGCGATTGATGTATCACTCTATGGTACATTGGCGCAGAAGGGAGCGTTGCATCCGGTGATGGAGACAATGGACAAGATCATTGACTATTTTACCGCACTCAACTTTTCGGTTGAGACCGGTGGGATGATTGAAGATGATTTTCATAACTTTGAAGCATTGAATTTACCAAAATACCACCCGGCACGTGATATGCAGGATACATTTTATTTTAAAGACGGCGGTCTGCTGCGTACACATACATCGCCGGTGCAGATCCGTACGATGCTCAAAGAGAAGCCGCCCATCCGAATGATTGCACCCGGCGCGGTTTTCAGACGCGACTATGACGTGACGCATACACCGATGTTTCATCAGGTCGAGGGACTTGTAGTCGATGAAAAAGGAAAAGTTTCCTTTGCCAACCTTAAGGCGATCTTGACCGATTTTTTACAGTATATGTTCGGTGATGTCGATGTGCGTTTTCGTCCAAGTTTTTTCCCGTTCACCGAACCTTCGGCAGAAGTGGATATCAGCTGTATTTTCTGCGGAGGAGAAGGGTGTCGTGTCTGTTCTCATACAGGATGGATAGAGATCCTTGGATGCGGCATTGTCGACCCCAATGTTTTCAAAGCGGTTGATTATAAAGATGTCAGCGGCTATGCGTTCGGTCTCGGGGTTGAACGTATTGCAATGCTGATGCACAAAATACCGGATCTTCGTAGTCTTTTTGAAGGCGATATCCGTTTGCTGGAGCAGTTTAGATGATAGTGACACGTACATGGCTTGACGAATTTATCGACCTGAACGGAGTTTCAGATGAAACACTTTATGAGACTTTCAATGCCATCGGGCTGGAAGTGGACAGCATGGAGAAGATTGACATCCCCGCCAAAGTAGTGATAGGAAAGATCATCTCCTGCGAAAAACACCCGGATGCTGACAAGCTCAATGTCTGTCAGATTGACATCGGCAGCGGTGTGGAGCAGATAGTCTGTGGTGCTGCCAATGTGGTTGACGCTGAATATGTAGCTGTTGCGACTGTAGGTGCGATACTGCCGGGTAACTTTAAAATTAAACCGGCGAAACTCCGTGGTGTGGAAAGCAACGGAATGGTCTGTTCCTCTTCCGAACTTGGGTTGCCCGATATGGGTAAGGGGATCATGATTCTCGATGAAAGTATTGGTGAACTGGAAGTAGGGCGTGAACTTGCCACCTATGAAAAAGTTGCCGATACCATTATTGAACTGGAGCTGACAGCAAACCGCGGTGACTGCCTAAGTATTTATGGTGTCGCACGCGATCTGAGTGCAGCACTAAACATTGATATGAAGCCGTTTGAGTACAAACAGGCTGAGAGAATGAAGCTTGGCATTGCCAGAAAAGTGGAACTGCACCTTAAAGGTGATGTCGAAGCGGATCTACGCTATAAGCTCGCTTCAATTGAAGAGATGGACAGCAGTTTTCTCATTGATCTTCGGCTCGCAATGGTGAAGGTGGAAGCACAAAATGTACTGGAGAAAATACTTGCCTATGCAACACACACAACGGGTGTGATTTTGAGAATGTACGACTGTGCAGCTTTCTGCTCTGATGAAAATGATAAAGTGATCATCAGTGTAGAAGGACATGAAAAAGGTATTGTCCATGTGCACCTTAACGGTAAGCATGCAAGTATTGTTGGTGTCTCACAGACGGAAGAGACACTGCCAAAGCCACATTGTAAAGAGGTGCTTATCGAGGCGAGTTATATAAACCCTGATCTTCTCTCTGAAGCAGTTGCCAATCTTGACATTGAAAAAGATGAACTCTTTTATAAAACTTCCCGAGGTTCCAACCCTGATCTTGGTTTCGGGCTTGCTTTCCTTGCCTATTTACTGGAGGCATATACGCAGATAAGCTGTTACGAGGGATCGCTTGATGTAGAAGTCGAACGTGAACCGGTGAAAATACTGATTGATGCAAGAGAGATATCTTCCATTGTAGGGATGGAGATCGAGTTGGGTAAAATTGCAACCGTATTGCAAAAGCTTGGTTTTAGCATGACAATGATGGATGAGCATCAGATTGCCGTAAAAGTACCGCTTTTTAGACATGACATTAAAAATATTCAGGATATTGCTGAAGAGATCGTACGGATTATCGGCATTAACAATATCCCTGCCAAACCGCTTGTTTTTGCGGAGAAAAAACGTCTCAATGCAACCAGTGAGCGTTTTAAAGCAAAAAAGGCGTTACGCAACCGTGCTGTTGGTGTGGGTTTCTATGAAAACGTCTCCTATGTGTTTAGCGACAAAGCACTACTTGAGAAGTATGGTTTTGAAGTGACAGAGCCAGAACTGGAACTTGCCAACCCTATTGCTGAAGAGCTCAATACTCTTCGCAGTACGATGCTGGTCAATATGCTTCAGGCAGTCAAGCGCAATGTCAGCTACTCGAAAAAATCTATTCCTCTTTTTGAAATAGGTGCTGTATTCGATGCCAAGCGCAACCAGAGTGAAAAGGCAGCATTTGTTTTTGCCGGTGAATCAGAGCCTGAGAGTGTCAAAAATGCAGGCAAACCTGCACCGGTCGATTTTGCTGTATTTACGCAGAAACTTGGCAGTGTTATCGGCCACTTTGAGCTGCTGCCCTGCACTGACAACAACGGTCTTATTCACCCATACCAGTCTGCAGACATTGTGATTGACGGCAAGATAGTTGGCTTTATGAGTAAGCTGCATCCTGTGGCACAGGAGGAATATGGCATTCCTGTCACTTTCATTGCTGAGTTGGATTTTGAAGCGCTTCTGCCAAAGCACATCAATGCCAGACCAATCTCCAAATTTCAGGGAGTCTACAAAGATTTGAGTATTGTCATTGACAAGTCCGTGAACTACTATGAAGTAGCGAAAGTCCTGGAATCACTGAGTTTGCCACTCTTGAAAGAAAGTTATCCGGTAGATATTTATACGGATGAGAAACTGGGAGATAAAAAGTCATTGACAATCCGCTTCTTTATTCAGTCAATGGAAAAGACGCTCGAAGAGAGTGACATTGAAGAAGTGATGAAAGAGATTATGAAAGCACTTGAAAAAGCTTTTGGGGCGGAGCTTCGATAAATGAAGATACAGTTAGCATCGAGTTACGGATTTTGTTTTGGTGTCAAACGTGCCATTAAAATTGCCGAAGAACATCAAGGCAGTAAAACATACGGCCCACTGATCCATAATAAAGACGAGATTAATCGTCTTAAAGAAGGATTTCGTATCGGATTGGCCGAAAAATTTGAAGAGATCACACCGGAAGATTCCGTTGTGATCCGTACTCACGGTATTCCCAAAGATGAACTTGCACAGCTTAAAAGCCAAAATAATGAGATTATTGATGCGACTTGTCCTTACGTGACTACGCCTCAGCACATTGTTGCAGATATGAGTGAGCAAGGATACAGCATTGTTGTATTCGGTGATAAAAATCATCCTGAAATTAAAGGCGTTATCAGCTACGCCAAAGACCCTCGAAATGCATTTGTTGTGATTGACGAGCATGAACTTGAGGGTTTGCCCATTCTTTCCAAGGTGGCTGTTGTTGCCCAAACCACACGCAAACCGCAGGATTATCTTAAAGTGGTCAATAAGCTGATTCTTGAGCATAAAGAGGTGCGTGTGTTTAACACCATCTGCAATGCGACGTTTGAAAACCAGGATGCCGCGGCAGAGCTTGCCAAAGAAGCCGATGTGATGGTGGTTATCGGAGGGAAGCACTCTTCCAATACCAAGCAGTTGCACTCCATTTGCAAAACCTACTGTGAGGACAGTTACCTGGTGGAGAATGAAAAAGAACTGGAGCAGGAATGGTTTGAAGGGAAGCAGTTCTGCGGTATTTCAGCGGGTGCCTCTACGCCTGACTGGATTGTACAGAATGTTATTGACCGTATTCAGGATCTGGTGAAAGTCGAGAAGGTGGAATCGCGTGAATAGTCTTACGCTCAAGCCTGTAAAACGCATTGACGGTGAGGTGAATCTTCCAGGTTCGAAGAGTCTTTCCAACCGAGCATTGCTTATTGCTGCATTGGCAGAGGGAACAACAACGATCACCAACCTGCTGCAGAGCGATGATACCCGTCATATGCTTAATGCACTTAAAGTGCTTGGTGTAGACTATACACTCTCTGAAGACGGTACAGAGTGTACTGTGACCGGGAATGGCGCTCCCTTCACAAACACTGAACCTGTTGAGCTTTTTTTAGGCAATGCCGGTACAGCGATGAGACCGCTTACCGCGGCATTGACACTTGGAAAAGGGGAGTACGTTTTGACCGGTGAGCCGCGTATGAAAGAGCGTCCTATCGGTCATCTTGTCGATGCTCTGCGCCAGGCAGGTGCCAACATTGTCTATCTTGAGAATGAAGGTTACCCTCCGATAAAGATTAATGCTGAGGGGCTGGCTGGTGGAGAAGTGAGTATTGATGGCAGTATCTCCAGCCAGTTTCTTACCGCTTTGCTGATGGCAGCGCCAATGGCACAAAATGATATGACCATTACTATTGAAGGCGAACTGGTCTCCAAACCATACATTGATATTACGCTTGATATTATGCATACATTCGGTGTAGAGGTAGAGAATGAAAATTATGCACGTTTCCGAGTCAAATCCGGTCAGCGTTACCATGCTGTTGACTCTTTTATGGTAGAAGGAGATGCTTCTTCTGCTTCTTATTTTCTGGCAGCAGCTGCCATTAAAGGTGGACGTGTAAAGGTGACCGGTATTGGTAAAAAATCAATACAGGGTGATGTCGCTTTTGCTGACGTGCTTGCAAAGATGGGTGCAAAAGTGGAGTGGGGTGATGATTATATCGCTGTTGAACGGAAAGAACTCCATGCGATCGACATGGATTTTAACTATATTCCCGATGCTGCGATGACTATTGCGACCACGGCACTCTTTGCCGATGGGACAACAACCCTGCGCAACATTTACAACTGGCGTGTCAAAGAGACAGACCGTCTACATGCCATGGCCACAGAGCTGAGGAAGGTGGGCGCAGAGGTAGAAGAGGGAGAAGATCACCTTTCTGTTACACCGCCAGCACAGCTTAAACATGCTGCTATCGATACTTATGATGACCACCGTATGGCAATGTGTTTTTCTCTGCTTGCTCTTGATCCGGTCTCTGTAACCATTAACGAGCCTGAGTGTACTGCAAAAACATTTCCTGCCTATTTTGAGGTTCTGGAGAGTATTTCCCACTATTGAAGGTTCTTCTCAATAGTGCCCTCTTGATATCTTCCTTTTTCTCTTTCCTCCCAAAATCATTTTTCATAAGCATCCTGATACAAAATTTCGATATAATAACGCAAATTTAGTGTACACATAAGGATAGGTATGAAGTTCGAAGATATCGAAATTGAAGATGTTGATTTTGAGGCGATGCTTGAGGAATCGTTCAAAAAATCTGAGTCAAAAAGTGATTTGGTAACCGGTACGGTTGTAAAAATTGATGAGAAAGACAACCTGGCTGTCGTAGATATCGGTGGTGGCAGAGATGCAAATCTTTCACTTGACGAGATCAGAGACGAAGAGGGAAATATTCTCTTTAATGTCGGTGATGAAATTGAAGTAGTCAACCAGGGCAGAGGGCGTGTTTCACGTAAAGCGGCTCTCAGCCGTGTCGCACTTAATGAGTTCATTTCTGAATACGATGAAGATCAGGAATACATTATTGAAGGTGTCGTTACCAAGAAAAACAAAGGGGGTTACGTTGTTGATGTTGACGGGCTTGAATTCTTCATGCCGCGTACACTTTCGTACCTCTCTTCCAAGATTGACCCAATCGGTAAAAAAGTCAAAGCTGTTATTGTTAAAGTAGACAAGGACAAGGGATCTGTCGTTGTTTCCAGAAAAGAGCTGATAGAGAGAGACAGAGCAAGAACTGAAGAGATTGTCAATGAACTGCTTGAGAACAAAGAGCCGGTTGTCGGAACGATCAAAAAGATCACGTCTTACGGAATGTTTGTTGATGTAGGCGGTATGGACGGTCTGGTTCACTATTCACAGATCTCTCACAAGGGACCGGTAAATCCTTCCAAATATTTTGAAGAGGGTGATGAAGTCAATGTTGTTGCGCTTGACTATGATAAGAAGAAGAGACACCTCTCTCTTTCCATTAAAGATGCAAATCCTGATCCTTGGGAAAACATCGATGAAATTATCGGCGTAGGTGATACGGTTACTGCAACTGTTTCAAATATTGAGCCTTACGGTGTGTTTGTAGATCTCGGTGAAGATCTTGAAGCATTCCTGCATGTTTCCGAAATCTCTTGGGACAAAAATGTCAAGCATCCAAAAGACTACCTTGAAAATGGTGAAGAGATCAATGTTGAAGTCATTGAAATCGATAAAGAAGGAAGAAGACTCAGAGTCAGCCTCAAAAACCTTCTTCCAAAACCAATGGATGCCTTTACTGCAGAGCACAGAGTCGGTGACATTGTGAAGGGAACCGTGACATCTATCACTGATTTCGGTGCATTTGTAAAGGTCGGTCCTGTTGAGGGGCTTCTCCATAATCAGGAAGTCTCTTGGGATAAATCCAAAAATGCAAAATCTGAACTCAATGTCGGTGACGAAGTTGAAGTGAAGATCATCAAAATTGACAGAGATGCGGGTAAGATCTCTTTGAGCAAAAAAGCACTGGAAGACTCTCCGGTTGCTGCCTTTGCCCAGGAGCATAAAAACGGTTCCATTGTAACAGGAACAGTAAAAGACAAAAAAGACTTTGGTGTATTTATTGCGCTTGATGACAATGTTGATGCTCTGATCCGTACGGAAGACCTGCACCCGCTGAAATTCGACGAGATCGAAAAGGGACAGGAGATCAAAGGTGTGATCAGTTTCATTGATCCTAATTCTGACAGAATCAGAGTTTCTGTGAAGAGACTTGAGCGTCAGGAAGAGCGTGAAGCAATGGAAAAATTGAATCTTGATCAGGATGACAGCATGACCCTTGGTGATGCATTTGGAGACATCCTTAAAAAATAAAACCTTCACTGCTTCGGCATATATGCCGCGTGAATACACTTCTTACATCGGTCTCTTCTCCGAGACCGGGTACACTTCTAAATTAACTATAAAGGTATACGATGTCAAAAAAAACCGTTGTCGTTTGTGACCATATACATCAAAGCGGACTGGACATTCTTGCGAACGATCCTGAAATCGAACTGATCAATGCGGCAGATGAGCCAAAAGACAAACTTGTCGAAGAGATCATCCCGCTTGCAGATGTTGCTATTACGCGTTCCTCAACTGATGTTGATGATAAATTTCTGGCAGCAGCCAAGAAAATGAAAGCGATTGTACGTGCAGGTGTTGGTGTGGATAATGTGAATATCCCAGGTGCAAGTAAGCAGGGAATTGTTGTTATGAATGTACCTACTGCCAATACGATTGCTGCAGTGGAGCTGACCATGGCGCATATGCTTTCATGTGTGCGTCAGTTTCCCTATGCCCACAATAACCTGAAACTTGACCGTGTCTGGAGACGTCAGGACTGGTATGGTACGGAGCTAAAGGACAAAAAACTGGGTATTATCGGTTTCGGTAACATTGGATCGCGTGTCGGAAAGCGGGCAAAAGCTTTTGAGATGGATGTTGTTACCTATGACCCGTACGTAGATGCGAGCAAAGCAACCGATCTTGACATTGCCTATACGAGAAATTTTGACGATATTCTTGCCTGTGATATCATTACGATTCATACGCCCAAAACAGAAGAGACCATTGGAATGATCGGCAAAGACGAGATCGCAAAAATGAAAGACGGTGTGATTCTTATCAACTGTGCACGTGGTGGACTCTATGATGAAGATGCCCTCCTGGAAGGCTTGAAGTCAGGCAAGATCGCTATGGCGGGAATTGATGTGTTTAACAAAGAACCTGCTACTTCCAATCCGTTGCTTGATTTGAACAACGTAACCGTTACGCCGCATCTGGGTGCAAATACGGTAGAATCGCAGCGTAACATTGCAACACAGGCGGCAGAAAACGCAATTGCTGCAGCAAAAGGCATAGCTTACCCTAATGCGCTCAACCTGCCGATTAAAGAGAATGAACTGCCTGATTTTGTGCGTCCTTACCTTGAACTGATCCAGAAGATGGGACATCTCTCTTCACAGGTAACGAAGAGTGCTGTCAAATCTATTAAAGTAACGGCAAAAGGTCCTATTGCAGAATATCTTGCTTCCATGCAGACCTTTGCCACTGTCGGTGTATTGACTGAATCTCTGGCAGATCAGGTTAATTATGTGAATGCCGAGTTTGTTGCCAAAGAACGTGGCATAGAACTTTCGAATGAAACCCTTCCAAATACCAGTGGATTTACCAATAAAGTTGCCATAAAACTTACAACAGCAGACAGTACGATTTCTATTGCCGGAACAGTGTTTGATGATACTGTACAGCGTATTATCGAGATTGATGATTACATCCTCGATGTTGAACCGAAAGGAACAATGATCTTCTTTAGAAATACGGACACTCCGGGTGTTATTGGTGATGTGGGACATATTCTTGCCAATAACGGGTTGAATATTTCTGACTTCAGACTTGGGCGTGACACGAAACAGCAGGCACTTGCTGTTGTCCGTGTTGACGGGCAGGTTTCCAAAAAAGTTATCGAGGAACTCTCTGCACTCGATGCCTGTATCAGCGTCTCTCACGCGACGCTGTAACTCCTTTGCCTCCTATAGGGGGGCAACCCCGCCCCTCTTAAACATTAATTCAAATTATATTAGTTATAATCACGGCAAAATTAAGATAAAATTCGCCTATATAGGTATCTTTTGCTATAATTGTAGATTAACTTTAGGAGTTTGATCAATGAAAAAAACACTGCTTGTCCTGTGTTTGTCACTGCCTCTGTTTGCAGACGTGAAGCACCTTAGCCTGCCACAGGCAATCAAAATACTCAAACATGACAACCTTGAGCTGAAAATTGCAAAATTCAATGCCCGGATGAAAAAACTGGAAGCGGAAGCAGTTCAGGCTAAAAACTACGGAAGAGCAGATTTGACTATTGCCGCCATTCGCTCTAATGATGCGCTGAATGTTTTTGGCTTTAAACTGCAGAGCCGTGAGGCAAATTTTGGTGATTTTGGATTTCGTGATTTCCTCAATCCGCTGGGTCAAGCTATCTATGGGGCTTCTCAGGGGGTGCCACCTTCCGATATGAGCAGCCTTCTTCAAGTACAGCCTGATGACCTGAATTATCCCGGTGCCCGCAACCATTTTCAAACCAAACTTTCGTATAAGGTACCTCTCTATACCGGAGGGAAACTGACGGAATATGGACGTATCAGTAATATGCTTTACCAGATGAGTCTGCTTGATCGCCGGAAGCTCTTCAATGCGAAAGTGTATGAGACAAAAAAGACTTTCTACGACATTTCTCTGGTAGAAAACTATATTGTCAATCTCCGTAAGATCATTAAGAATATCAGTACGCTGGAAAATGTTGTCAAATCTATGCAGAAAGAGGGCTATGCCAAGGAGACAGACCTGTTTGAAGTACAGGCGAGAAAAGCGGAAGCACAGAGTATGTACAATCAGGCGAAACTCAATCGTGAATTGGCCTATCAGTTTCTTTCCTTTTTGCTCAATACGGAGGTCAGGAGTATCCGGCATGTGAATGAAACGGCACCGATGCCACGTGTCAGCAAAAGGGCATTGGCAATGAATAACCTCGATATTCAGAAGGCGGAGCTTGGGCTTCAGATAGCAAACCATGCAATGGATCTTGAAAAATCACGTTATCTTCCTGAAGTGGGTGCTTTCGCAGAGTATGGCAGTGCCGATAACCATTTCTGGAATGATTTTACCGGAAAAGATGCCTATACTGTCGGTGTACAGATGAAATGGAACCTCTTTAGCGGCGGGGAGGATGAAAAAGAGGTGGAGAAAGCGCGTCTGAAGTATCTGAAAACCAAAGATCAGGTTGCACTTGCACGGAAAGGGATTGCCCTGAAAGTCAAAAAGCTGCGTACGGAAATTCTGAGTATTAATTCTGATATTCACAGTTACCGGACACAGCTCAAGTATGCACGCAGGGTGTATGAGAACTATAAGACACGCTATGAAGAGGGAATGGTTTCCATCTCTGATGTACTTATTAAACAATCAAAGGAGCTTGAAATGCTGCTGAAGCTGCTTGGTGCAAAAAACAAACGCAATACAAAAATATTTGAACTTGACAGTATTTTGAACAGAGGAGGCGAAGTATGAAAAAATGGATGGTAATGGCACTATTGGCCGCAACGACACTGCTGCATGCAGTGAACTTTGAACTAAGCGGGGCAGTTGTTTCAGACAATCAGAAAATGATGACCAGCCGTTATATGGGCTATGTTAAAAAAATGGCTGTCAGTGAAGGAGATATTGTCAAAAAAGGACAACTGCTGTATGAGATTGACTCCAAAGACATTGAGGCATCAGAACGTCAGGTGGATCTGGCAATTTCCCAGGCGAGACTTGCTCTCCAGATGAACCGCAACCAGCTGAACAATGTGCTGATCAACCTTGCCCGTCACAAGCGTCTGTACAAGAAAAATATGGTTTCAAAATTCGAAGTGGAAAACCTTGAGCTTGCAGCAAAGAACCTTAAAGATATGGTGAAGATTGCGCAGGAACAGGTAAATCAGGCACTGGCGAAAAAAGAAGAAGTGCTCAACCAGTATAAATATCTTCGTATTACCGCACCAAATGATGGTGTTATTGTTGCCAAAAAGATCAATGAAGGTGAGATGGCTATGCCTGGTATGCCTGCAGTGGTACTGACAGATTTGAGCCACTTGAAAATTGTGGCTGAAGTTTCAGAAACGCAGTTGCGATATATGCAACGCGGCAAAAAAGTGATAGTAGAGATTCCATCACTTGGCTATAGAACTGAGGGGATAGTTGCTTCGATTATTCCAAGTTCAAATCCAATGACACACAAGTTCAAGATTAAGATCAAGTTTGACCACTCAAACAAATCGATCTATCCTGGCATGTATGCTAAAATTATTGTAAGGTCTGACGATGGAAAATAAGCAAGGGTATCAGGTTACCGATTACGCAGGAAAGCTTGCCAAAGGCTTTCTGCACAACCCGCTTACGGCTGTGTTGGGTGCCTTCCTGCTTATTATGGGCTACCTAGCACTCAATGTTATGCCGCGTGAGGAAGATCCGCAAATTGCCATCTCCGGGGGTGCGGTAGTGGTTGCTATGCCTGGTGCCAGTCCGCGTGAGATCGAGAATATTATTATCAACCCACTGGAAAGAAAACTGCGTGAGATCAAGGGTATTGAGCATATTTACGGACAAGCATTTAACAACTATGGTACGGTCAGCGTTATGTACTATATCGGTGAGAACCGAGAAGATGCAAACCTGAAACTGTATGACAAAGTGATGCAGAATATGGATAAGATGCCCAAAGGAGTGATGCAGCCACTTGTTAAGCCGTTTGATATCGACATCGATATTCCTATTTTAACGTTTGCTTTCTACGCGAAAGACAAGAACGTGACTGATGTTGAACTTTTCAAAGTGGTACGTAAACTTCAGCAGAAGATTAACGCGGTCAAAAATGTTGCCAAGACGACATTGAAGGGGAACCGTATTGAACAGTACAATATTGAAGTCGATATGGGGAAACTTTCTGCCTATCATCTTTCACTTGGACAGATTATGAAGGCGGTACAGTCGGTTGCTGTCGATGTACCTGATGTCAAGGGACGAACCAAAAAGAATGAATTGGTTATTTTCGGGGTGAAGAATGCCATTGAAAGTATCAATGATGTAAAAAATGTTATTGTCGCCCAATATATGGGATCACCGATTTATTTGCGTGACGTTGCTATGGTAAAAGACGGTATGGATTTTCAGAATTTTAAAACAGCCAAGGTACGATTTAAAGAAAAGCCAGGGGAGAAACTTGGCAAGGAAAAGAGTCAGGTGACGCTCACTGTTTCCAAACTGGCAGGTACCAATGCAGTGTTTGTGGCGGAAGATGTACTCGATCTGCTCAAAGAGCACAATGAAGAACTGAATAAAGCCGGGATTGGCTACGTGATCACCCGTAACTACGGTGTACGTGCCGACGAAGCGGTTAATGAGCTGATGCATCACCTCATTATTACCATTGTGATCATTGCCCTGATGCTGGTCTTTGCACTGGGATGGAAAGAATCCCTTATTGTTACCTTTACTGTTCCTGCCATTTTGTCCGTGACACTTTTTGTTGCGTATCTTTCCGGACAGACGATCAACCGTATTACCCTCTTTGCTTTCCTGCTTTCGCTGGGACTTTTGGTTGATGCGGCGATCATTGTTATTGAGAATATTCACAGACATTTGCATGCCCATGATGTAGAAAACAAGGAGATGGATGAACTGCTCATTGAAGCGACAGATGAGATTGGCGCACCGACAAATGTAGCAACACTTGCAATTATTTTGACGATGGTGCCGATGGCTTTTGTAGGGGGTATGATGGGATCATTTATGAAACCGATACCGCTTAACGTGCCGGTGGCATTGATTGCTTCACTCTTTGTTGCCTATATTTTTACGCCATATCTGAGTTTAAAACTTCTAAAAAAACCGACACATCATAAAGATGATGAAAAAGGGGGTAAGTAATGAAAGGGTTGGAACATTTCATTTATACCATCCTTGGTAGTAAAAAGAAAAAACGTTTGGTTCTTATTTTAACGGCATTGGCATTTTTCGGTACGCTGATGATGTTCCCTACCAAGCTGGTACGGGCGAAGATGCTACCGGGGAAGAGTGACAATACTTTCTCCATCTATGTTGATACGCCTACGGGAAGTTCGATTGAGCAGACCAAGCAGGTAAGCGAATGTGTTATTGATGCGATCAAGGATGAGAAAAATATTATGAATATTGAACTCTTCCTTGGTCAGGGAATTCCACTTGACTATGCAGGACTTGTGAAAGGGTCGGCTATGAAGCATACGGAAAATGTGGCAGAGATCGCTGTGAATTTGACAGACAAGCATACACGTAAAGAGCCCTCTTTTGCTATGGTACACCGTTTAAGACCTGTGGTCAAAAGCAAGTGTGAACCAGTGGTTAAAGGTTCCAATATCCGCTTCATAGAACAGCCTGCAGGTCCTCCGACCCTCGCAGCCATTGTTGTGGAAGTATATGGTGACAACCTAAAGAAGATCCGTACCATCTCTTATCAGACAGCAAAGATTTTGCAGCAAACAAAAGGGTTGGTTGATGTTGATGTTATGGCAGATGATATTTTTGACAAGTATGAACTGATCCCCGACAAAGAAAAAATTGCACGCAGCGGTTTGAGTGTAAAGCAGGTGAACAACATTATCTATCTGGCATTTGAAGGTATGGAGATTGCACATAAAAACTCCAAGAATAACCCTGACGAGATTCCTATATTTCTTATTCTTGCCAAACGCAGCAAGACTTTTCCGGATAAAAGCCGTATTGCACTGTTGAGTAAACTCTCGTCTTTGAACCTTATGAATCAAAAAGGGATGATGGTACCGTTGAGTGAAGTCGTGAATATCAGAAAGGTCAAGTCCAATCCTAAAATCACGCATAAAGATCTTGAGCGTATGATCAATGTGACTGCCGAGACAGATATGGTTTCACAGGTCTATCCGCTGCTGGATGCACGTGAAAAGATGATCAAGTACTTTTCACGTGAATACATTGTTACCAAAGAGCCGGGAATCAGCACCCATATGTTCGACCTTCATCTCAAAGACAAAAAAACTGGTGAGAAGTTTTTGCTGCGCTGGGATGGTGAGATGAAAGTGACTCTCGATACCTTCCGCGACCTTGGAGGTGCTTTCATTGCTGCATTGGTACTCATTTTCCTGCTGCTGGTGATTTACTACAAGAGTTTTGCTATCAGCGGTATTATTTTGCTTGGATCGTTCCTCTCACTTATCGGGGTGATTCTCGGACACTGGGTAGCGAACTTCTTTACGAGTGAAACGTTCTTCCTGACGGCAACATCCCTCATCGGCTTCATTGCCCTGATGGGAATCAGCTCGCGTAACTCGCTGCTCTTGATCGACTTTACCAAGTCGCTGATGGAGTGTCGTGGCATGGAGAAACGTAAAGCGATTGCTGTGGCGACAGCAACCCGTGCCAAGCCTATTGCCCTTACTGCCGTAGCCATTATTCTTGGTTCTGCTCTGCTGGCTTCCGATCCGGTCTTTGGCGGATTGGGTGTTGCACTCATCTCGGGAACGGTTGCAGCAGTGTTTGTATCACTTATCTTCGTGCCGGTATTGATGCACAATGCCAAGGCGATGGATTTCAAACCAGCTGATTCCTGTGATATTAACAATATTGCCATTACAAAATAATGCGCTTGCATATAGAGTGAAAATGTTTCTGTCATCCCGGACTTGATCCGGGATCTTGACCCTCCCTCAACGCTAATATTTATCAACACTTTGCTATAATCACCCAATTTACGATAAAGGACAAACTATGGCGACAATCGGTATGGGAGATATTAAAAAAGGGGTCAGACTTGAACTTGACGGCAACCCTTTCAAAGTTATTGAATTTCAACATGTTAAACCGGGGAAAGGTGCAGCATTTGTACGTGTGAAGATCAAAAACCTTCAAACCGGAAAAGTGATTGAGAAGACAGTACATGCAGGAGATAAGTTTGAAGTGCCTGAACTTGAGCAGAAAACAATGCAGTACCTTTATGATGACGGTGAGATGCTGCAGTTCATGGATACGACAACCTTTGAACAGATCGGTCTAACACATGAGCAGGTTGGTAAAGAGACATTTGACTTCATGGTAGACGGTATGGAAGCGGAGATCCTCTTTCATAATGGGAAGGCGATCTCAGTCGAAATTCCTAATACATACGTTTATGAAGTGGTTGAAACACCGCCAAACTTCAAAGGTGATTCACAGGGCGGAAAAAAACCTGCAACACTCAACAGCGGTGCGGTTGTTCAGGTACCTTTCCATGTGCTCGAAGGGGACAAGATCAAAGTCAATACCGTTGATGGCGAATACCTCGAAAAAGCCAAGTAAAACACTTTCCTTCATCCCGGATACTCATCCGGGATATTGACTTCAATGCTGTAATGAGAGATATGGATTCCTGCTCAGGCCAAGAATAAGAGGGGAGGAAACCGGGAATTCATTCCCGGATCGTATGATATTTACTTCTTTTTTCTGAAGACACGCTGCGACTCTTTGAGAATGGCATCAGGGACTGTGGCGATGGTCATAAACTCAGACATCTTCAGCAGTGGGTACATCACTGAAATGTAGTACTTTGGATCCATAATGTAGGCTTTGTCCCCTTTAATAAGAACAGGGTAGGGAAGCAGTGCGGCATTGTTGGTACCGATGCGGTAAGGGAACTTCTGCGTACGTTTTCTGAACTTCATACCAAAGAGTACCGCTCCGTTTGGAAGCTTCTGCTCAAAGACAACCTGTTTTTTGCCATGGATGTTTTGGTACAGGTCACTGCCCATGGCAACTTCTACCATATCTTTATATTGCGGCATACCGTTCATAAATCGGTAATTTGGAAGCAGGTTGTACTTGAGTTTGTCTTTCGAGTTGACAAGACCTTTGAAACTCTTTTTGATCTTGGCAAGGAGTGCTTTGGGGACTGTGGTGTCAAAATCGTCTTTCTGAATGAATGCACGAGCCATATAGAGCGGATTGGTGATAGAGATGTGATTGTCTTTCTTATCGACAAGCAGGCGCAGCGATGCAAGGAATTCCGCATTGTTGTCTACTGCAAACTTCTCAAGTGCATCATTGGTAAAGACAATGGTTGTCAACTCTTTTTTCTTCCCAAGCGGCGCTACGGCAAGTATTTTGAAGCCTGCCTGTTCCAGTTTCTTTTTGGCTTCGGCAACATCCATGTAGGGTGCTCTGAGATAGGTCGAAATGCGGCCTTTGTCAATCTCGCCGATCTTTGTAGTCGTATTGGCCGGCTTTACTTTTGCAGTGCGCTCTTCAGGAGGGATGTAGCCTGGCGGTACGCGTTTGGAAAATTGAATACCGCGCATCTTTGTCAATCCGCCGTTTTCAGTGTGAACTTTGACAGGCGTTGGCACTTTGGGTGGAACGGGAATGACAATATTGACAGTATTCCCGCCATTTTCAATTGTTTGTGTTTTCGCTTTGGCCGGTGTTTTGGGAGTGACTGCCGGTTGCGGAGAAGAGTTTGCAGCATTTTTTGTTTTTGTGACCGTCTTTTGAGGTGTCTGCGCATTCATTGCTGTTTGTTCCTCTTTACTGAAGACTGTACCCGGTACAGGGCCATATGGTGTCATGTTGACTTTGATAGGTTTGGGTGTCTCTTTAAGCGGGTTGACATTGGTGACTGCCTGCATGCCCATATCAGTAAGGATTTGCGGAATTTCTCTATCGAGTTTATCCATCCATCCTGCGCGTTTTGCCGAAGTGATGTGCAGGGTATTTTTGACGTTGGCAAGGCTTGGCATCCCAAGATACATCTTATTGCTGTCTTTTTTAATGTAGACATACATGGTGCAGGGGGCAAAAAGCCCTGCATCCGGGCGTCCGCCTTTGGTGTCAAACACATTGTAGGAGTAGGTCAGGTGACACAGAGAG
>WGDG01000227.1 GCA_015493425.1 Sulfurovum sp. | reverse complement strand
GGCTATACCACCTACAAACTCTTCTACAAGCTCGAACACGCCAATCCGAAAAAGGATCAGGAGGTCGAGAGCAAACGGGCAAAAGCGAAGATCGCCAAGTGGCTCAGCATCCACCCGTACAATATCGCACAGAAAGTGGAGATCATCATCGAGCACTTCCGCACCCATGTGGCACATATGCTTGACAATCAGGCAAAGGCAATGGTCGTGACCTCAAGCCGTCAATCGGCAGTGCGGTACAAGCTTGCCTTTGATGCCTACATCAAGGAGTATGGTTACAATAGAATGCAAGCCATGGTTGCCTTTTCTGGCAAGGTAGTTGATGACGCGGAAGGTGCAGAGAAAGAGTACACTGAAGCGACTATGAACCCTAACCTCCGTGGCAGAGATATGAGAAAAGCGTTCGATACCAACGAGTACCAGGTGATGATCGTCGCCAACAAGTTCCAGACCGGCTTCGACCAGCCTAAGCTCTGTGCGATGTATGTGGACAAGAAGCTCGGCGGTGTGGACTGCGTACAGACACTCTCGCGGCTCAACCGTATCTATCCGGGCAAAGAGCAGACATTCATTCTCGACTTTGTGAATGAAACGGAAGATATTAAAGCAGCATTCGCACCCTACTACAAAACCACCGTGCTGGAAGATGTCACCGACCCGAACATCCTTTATGATCTGCAAACCAAACTTGAGGCAGCAGGGATCTTTACGACAAACGAAGTAGAGGCATACGCCTATGCATTCTTTGACCCAAAAGGCACACAGGCGCAGATGAGTGCAGCAATCAAACCGGCAGCTGATCGATACAAGGTGCGTTACAAAGAAGCCATAGAGACAATACGTGATCTTGAAGAGAAGATAGACAAAGCGGAGCAAGAGGGAGACGAAAAGCACTTACACAACCTTACGCTCGAACGGGAAGAGGTGTCAAAGGCGAAAAAAGCGCTGGAGATCTTCAAGAAAGATCTGACTACTTTTGTGAGGATGTACGAGTTTCTCTCACAGATCGTCGACTACCAGGATGAAGAGCTGCTCTCACTCTATGTCTATGCAAAAGGGCTCCTCCCCAATCTCAGAACCATCGACGAGAAAGATCCCATTGACCTCTCTGCCGTAGAGCTGACACACTACAAGCTGCACAAACAGAAAGAGGACAGTATCCGTCTCGATGAAGAGGCGCATCCTTTGCCGCCTGTCAATCCGGGAGAAGCAAGACCGCACGATCCAGACAAAGACATGCTCTCACATATTGTTCGGGAGATCAGTGCCCTGTTTGAAGGGGAGTTGAGTGAAGAGGACATGCTTAACTACGCCCGTACCATCAGCGACAAAGTGATGGAAAATGAAAAGGTCATCCATCAGGTATCAAACAACACCAAAGAGCAGGCTATGATGGGTGGTTTCTCTGAAGCGATCAGCACAGCGGTCATCGACAGCCTCGATGTCCACCAGAACCTTGCGACACAACTGCTGGGTGAAGACCTCAAACTGAAGCGATTTGCGAACCTGATTTACGAGATGGTCTCCAAAGGACTCAAGCAGGTTAACGGTGAGCCCGAAAACAATGTCTATGAACCTGTCATGAAGGTTGCAGAACCGGATATAAAATATGGGGATAAAGAGAATACATAAAAAGATGGTGGACCCTATCGGGATCGAACCGACGACCTCTTCGCTGCCAGCGAAGCGCTCTCCCAGCTGAGCTAAGGGCCCATCAATGTTGCGGAGAGAATTTTATCACAAAAAGCATAAAAGAATACCCCAGGTCAGAGGGAATCGTCATAGGGAACCAGTTCACCGCGTTTAAAGCGGGGGATAATATCAGTTTTGATCTTTCGGATGAGAAACGCTTTCTGGGTAAAAGGCATGCTCTTGTCTGCTGTGATCTGTTTAAGGCGGGTGTCATAATGGCGTATGAGAAAATTGCGAAGAGCATCCTGCAACTCCTCTTCGCTGAGTACCTTCAGACTCTCATCTACCGCGAGCCCCATCAGATGCGGATGCTGCGTTTCATTGTTCAGTAGCGCAGTAAAGAGCGGAGCGTAGTTTCCAAACATGTTGATGTCAACCACATCGAGCACGAAGTCTATGAGCTCGGGTTTTTCAACCAGAGTCTTGAGAATGCTCAGCTGTGCAACATCGTCTTTGGGCTGAGAGAAGTTCTCTCTGGCACGTTCGGGTTTTGCCTGTGCACCAAACATGGCCGGAGCAACCCCAAGCAGGCTTGCCGCCATGGGAATATAGGCATCCTTGATGATCTGGCTGAGTCCTGCAAGAAACTGCTTGAGTGCCCCGAAGGCAGCCTCTTTGGCACGCGGATCGTGCAGGTCATAGGCTTCCACAATCTTTTCGAGTACAAAAGGAATGAGCGGCTTGGCTTCACGCAGCAGCTTCGCTACGGCTTCACTCTGCCCCTTGGCAATCAGATCGGCAGGATCCTGCCCGTCTGGGAACAGGACCACCCCGCCGTCAAAGTCCGCATGCGCCAGCATCTGTGCTGCCTTGAGTGCGGCAGCCACCCCTGCCTTGTCTCCGTCATATGCCAAAATGACCTTCGGCTCCCCCTTTCGCAGCAGCGGCAGGTGCTCACTTGTCAGCGCTGTTCCCAGTGTGGCAACCGCTTCGGTAAAACCTGCCTGATGGAACATCACCACATCGAGGTACCCCTCACAGACAATAAGCTTCCTGTTTTTGTAAATACTCTCTTTTGCCAGATGGTATCCGTACAGCAGACGTGACTTGTTAAAAAGTTTTGTCTGCGGCGAGTTGATGTACTTTGCCGGATGGTTGGTAATGGTGCGCCCTCCAAAGCCCACCGCTGCACCGTTTGGCGAGTAGATGGGAAAGGTAATACGCTCTACCAGTCTGGCATAATAGCCGCCATCCTCACCCTGGGCAATGATACCCGCTTCAGCCGCCTGCGGACGCGGAAGCGCTGTAGCATCCAAAAAACGCATGACCGATCTGCCGTCGGGGACATACCCGATACCGAAACGCTCAATGGAGTTTTGTGAAATACCGCGCTCTTTAAGGTAGTTTTTCGCCGTTTCGTTCTGCTCGAGGTTTTTGACATACCAGCGCTGTATGGCTTCAAGTACCCGTCTGGCATCGGAATAGTCCGAACTCCCTTTGGTGTAGCGCAAAGAAAAATTGTACAT
>WGDG01000226.1 GCA_015493425.1 Sulfurovum sp. | reverse complement strand
GTATAAAAATATATTCTTACTATACTTTCTTCCCAATATCGGTTTCATCGTACACTCCTTTTATTTTGTTAAAGGTATTGTACCAGTGTTGCGTGCAGAGAGCGTGCAGGTTTAAAACCAGAACCGCACACCGACAAGAAAAGAGGTCTCATCGACGGGGTTGTAGTCCCGTGTTGTGCCAAAAGTTTTCTCCCATGTCACACCGATGTAGGGTGCGAACTCCCTGATAAACTCATACCGGAGTCTCAAACCCGCTTCGATGTTGGAGAGTCCGGAACCAATGCGAAGTTCGGGATCCTCCTTGGTGTAGAAGTCCGCTTCGAGCGAGGGAGTCAGAATGAGTTTCTGTGTCAGTAGTGCCTCATATTCGGCTTCAAGACGCAGTCCGACATTGCCCTCACTGTTGAGCAGCAAAGCCGCACGCGTTTCAAAAAAGTAGGGTGCCAGTCCGGCAATGGCCAGCTCAGCCCATGTTTGGGAGGCATCGGCATTTTTGTCGTAGGCGATTCCCGCCTGAATATCCCAAAAGGGTGCGATGGCGCGGGAGTATACAAGCTCGTTCTGGCTCCACTCCAGCCCGTCAGATGTTGCCGCTCCTTGTGAGTAGACGTAGAGTTTGTCAAGGTCGTAGCCCACATAGAAGCTGCCTTCCCACTCCCGGCTCTTTTCACTGTTGTTGAGGACTTCGAACTTGTCCATAATGAGTGTCGCGCGCAGCGGATCGTCCGCTCCCGCACTCCAGAGCTGTTGGGTGAGTACCATTCCCGCTGCCATTATCGGCAGGGCGCGTTTCAATAGTGTTTTCATAATGTTTCTCCTTACACCACGACGACTTTTCTGAACATGCCGGCCATATGGTAGAGCAGGTGGCAGTGGTAGGCCCATGCCCCTTTGGCATCGACGGTGACACGGTAGCTGATCTTCGATCCCGGCTGGACCAGTACGGTGTGCTTTCGTACCAGGTGGCTGTCATCTCCGGTCTCGAGGTCGCTCCACATGCCGTGCAGATGCATGGGGTGGTTCATCATCGTATCGTTGATGAAAGTGATGCGCAGGCGCTCTCCGTAATGGAAAAGCAGCGGTTTGGCATCGGCATATTTGATTCCGTTGATCGACCACATATAGCGCTCCATATTCCCCGTCAGATGCAGAATGATCTCTCTGTCTGGCTTTTTGGCATGGCGGGTTGAGTAGCGGTTCTTCAGGTCGGCATAGGTCAGTACGCGTCTGCCGTTGTTTCTCAGCCCCACGCCGGGATCCTCCAGACGGTATTTGGGTGACATCGCCTTCATCGTACTCTGTGGCCCGGTTGCCATCGGCAGCGGCGTAACAGGGTACTTTTGCGCCTCCATCGTTTTCCAGCGGTAGGGCTTCATAGGCATCTTCATCCCTTTGTGTGAGCCCGCTTTTGCCATATCCATACCCATGTCCGCCATGGTAAGCGGCTGGGGTTTGTCCATTTTGGGTGCCCTGGCGAGTTTGTCCGCAGAGGGTGTCAAAGAGCCCAGAGCGTAACCGCTGCGTTCAATGCTCTGTGCAAAAATCGCGTAGGCTCTTTGGGATTTTGGCTCTACGATGACATCGTAGGTCTCCGCCACACCGATACGGAACTCATCGACAGTGACAGGTTTGACATGGTTGCCATCGGCTGCTACCACCGTCATTTTGAGTCCGGGAATGCGTACATCGAAGATGCTCATCGCCGCACCGTTGATGAAGCGCAGGCGTATCTTCTGGCCTTTTTTGAAGAGCGCCTTGAACTGTGTGGCAGGAGTGTTGCCGTGCATCAGGTAGGTGTAGGTGTATCCTGTCACGTCGCTGAGATCTCTGTCGCTCATACGCATTGTGTTCCACATTTTCCTGTCACTGAATGCTTTGGTAAAGCCCTTTTTGCCCACTTCTGAAAAGAAGTCACCGACGGTGCGCCGGTTGTAGTTGTAGTAATCGCTGCTGAGTTTGAGTTTGCGGTAGATGGAAGTCGGTTTCTCATCGCTCCAGTCAGAGAGTACAATGGTGTAGTCCCTGTCGTAGGCAAAAGGCTCTTTGCGTTTGGGTTTGATGACAATGGCACCGTACATGCCTGTCTGCTCCTGGTAGCCCGAGTGGCTGTGATACCAGAATGTGCCGTGCTGTCTGACCTTGAAACGGTAGGTAAAGGTCTCACCCGGCGCTATGCCGTCATAGCTGATGCCGGGTACCCCGTCCATGGGTGCTGGCAGGATGATGCCGTGCCAGTGAATGGAGGAGCTCTTTTTGAGGTGATTGGTAACATGAATAGTGACGGTTTCACCCTCCTGCCATACCAGTGTGGGGCCGGGAACCTGTCCGTTGATGGTGGTTGCCACGGCTTGTTTCCCTGTGAAGTTTACCGGGGCATAGTCGATGTCAAGAAAGAACTCTCTTCCTTCCAGGACTCTTGCAGTGCCTGCCTGCTTGGGAAGCGTTTTTGCTTCACGCCCGCTTGCCGTGACAGCTGCGAGTGAGACTGCAGCGGCCCCTTTGACAAATGTTCTTCGTTTCATATGTTTTCTCCATTCATCCTAAAAATCCCAGCTGTGCATAACCGCTTTGAGGTTGACAAAGAGGATGCTCATAAAGGCTTTGAAATCCTCTTCCACATCGACGGCGCTGAGTATCTCTTCAAAACCGATAGTGGAGAGCTTGGTGACGCCATCCTCTTCATAGAGCGAGATACGGCAGGGCAGATAGACCGAAATAGCGGAAATTTCGCTGAGTGCCTGCTGTGCGCCAGGAGGGTTGCAGAGTTCAAATACGGTAATCTCCTTTTCAATGGGAAAGCCTTTGTCGTGCAGGATCTTGTTGAAATCGTAGGTCTGAAGCACGCCAAATCCATGCTTCTTGGCATGTACTTCCATCTCCTCTTTGATCTGTGCGGGTGAAATGTCGGTGGTGACTGTGTAGATCATAACCGGCTCCTTCAATGTTTGATAGGAGCATGATAACACGTTTGCGTGCAGGTTGTGTGCAGACAATATTAACTATAAGGTACTTGATATGTCATAGAAATGGGCTAATCTGTCAGTATATAGCTTGATATGGAGCGGTCATAGTCGATGGTGAAACCAAGTTTGTTCAGTTTTGAAATATAGACTCTTAAAGAACCATCACTGTGGCTTTCAAGTGTTTCTGCGATATAGGTTTTGTTAACAGGTTGATTTCGGTGCGTCAAAAGCAGTTCAAGCAGTTTGAGTTCATTGGGAGAGAGTTTGATCCTTTCTGTCCCTTTGAAGAGCTGGCGGGTGCTAAGATGATAGTAAAAATTTTTATAAATGATAATATTGTTTTTATGGTTGTATATTTTACGATAGTAGTAATCGATTCTGACAGAAAGGTCGTCCATATAAAGCGGTTTGATGAGGTAGTCGTCACCATGGAGGAAAGCAAGTTTCATATGTTCCAGACTGTAGTATTCATCGATATAGATAACCGGTGTGGTATCTTCTGCATCTCTGAGAGACTGAATGGTCTGCAGGGCATTGAAGTGGATGATGTAAAGATCGTAATGTTTTTCATAGGTGAGGGACAGGATATCCTCTTCTGTCCATGCAAGGTCAACCTCATAAGAGGATAAATAGGTGTCAAGATAATAGGAAAGGCTCTCTTCAAAGATGAGTATCTTGAACATTATTTTACTTTCTGCATACTTCTGACCATTACATTGTTCGGATCGAGGATAAGAATATCTTCATATACCTTCTGCAGATAGGAGTTGCCGGTTGCTTTATAAATCCGTGCAAGCTGTTCTAAAAAAGGTACTGAAGCAGGGTAGACTGCAAGCATCTTATGAACCATTTGCAGTGCTGCGTTAAATTTTTTCTCGGCGATAAGTGCTTTGATCATATAGAGGTTGGCATAGTAGTTGTAGTAGTCGATTTTAAGCAGTTCCTGTGCAGCACTTTCCGCCTTTTTGTAGGCTTCTGTCAGAAGATAGACATGAATGATACCCAGACGAGGGTTAATCGCATACGGGCTGATGATGGAGGCTTTCTGATAATACATAAGGCTGTTTTTGTATTTTTTTTCCCGGAAAAAAAGCCACCCGAAACGCAGATTCAATGTATAGCCGTTGGCATATTTTTTATACAGCGGGGTCAGTACTTTGATGGCTTCATCGTATTTCCCCATCTGTTCATAGTCATATGACTTGACATAGAGTTGTTTGACCGAGTCGGATTTGGGTTGAGATGCTGCAAGCAGTGTGAGACCTGCAAGCATCCATAGAAGCGGTGTTTTTTTCATATCAGAAGGTATAGCTTACTGCCGCATATACGATGGAGTTGCGTCCTTCAGGAAGGAGCTGCAGGGTTGCCGCATTGTATTCTTCATAGTCATTGGCAGTATAGTTTATGCTGATATTCAGTTTTGGCGTGAAGTAGTATCCGAGTTTTGCCTGATAGGATCTGTGGTAAAGGTCTTTGGTGTTGTATACGGAAAACCCGTTGTCACGGACGCCGCTTTTCATGTCACCACCCATATATCCAAGCGTGAGGTATGCCCCTTTGTAGGTTACCGTATCGGAAATCTCATAGGAAAAATAACTGGAATCGAGGTAATCTTTTGCATCGATGAAATTGGCTTTGAGCGTAAAGGTATTCCCCAGATCGGCAGAGATGGTCTTGCCATATGAAAAATAGGGTGTAAACTGCCAGAGGCTGATAGTCGTGGTATCATTGATAGTGGTTTCGTTATGGGCGCTGCCATAGTGTGAATAGTAGACATCCAGTCCGTAAGATATTTTGCTTTTAGCTCTGTATGTGTAGCCTTCTACCCCAAGAATGCCGACAATACCGCTTCCCAGGTCACGGAAGTTTGCATTTTCATTGTTGTTGATGTAGTGAATACCGCCTTTGAACATATATTTTGGGTTGTATTTGCTGTAGACCAGTGTTACGTCATGCTGGATAAGGTTTGAAACATTGACATTGTCTTTGTAGCGTGTGTCAAGGTAGTTGTATGAAAACTCAAGCAGATAGTCAAGGTTTCCGATGCTGGTGTAGACTCCGCCGAATTTTGAACTGTCTTTCAGCGATTTTCCGGCAGAGTTGTCATAGTTAATCGTACCGAAATAAGGCAGTACGGTAGCTGTATCAGCACAGGCGATCGCTGAAAGCGCCAGCGTTCCGAGTATAAATTTTTTCATTGTTATTTCTCCCAGTTTTTCTAAAATTATAATGTTTGAATGTGCAGAAAGTGTGCACAAAATCACAGCATTCTATCATATAATGTTTAATTATTTTATTATTCACTCCTTATTATGCGTTTTCGGTAGAAAGTTTGAGGTGCATTGTGCCGTATGCAATAGATGCAAATCCCTTGTGTGTTTTTGATACAGCCACTTCTCCATACTGTGAAGCTACTTTTTCTCCATTAAAGGTGTAGAGACATGTTTCCCTGTAGACTTCTTTGTGAATGATGGAAGCCAGTTCAATCATGGTTCTCTGAAACGGACTTTTTGTCAAGTATGCGGGGAGGTAGTCCTCGTATGTGACTTTTTGGGACGAGATAAACGGAATACGGGGTGCCAGGATAAAAAGCTGTTTGAGATAGGAATCTGTGCCTTTATAGTCATAAAAATAGAACTCTTTGAGGGTATTGTAAAAATAGAGTCTGTTGTGCTGTGTATCGGTCAGATAGAATGCGCCTGCTGTATCCATTTGAACACGAAAAACTGTTTTTCCGACGAGGATCCCTTTTTCATAGACATCATAGGTAAAGGTATCGTCCAGAATAAACAGAAATCTTGAAGCGATATGTTTGTTGATGACAGCGGCAGTGACCTCTTCATGAAGGGAAGGTGTCCTGTTATAGAGGAGTTTTTCTTTGAGAATATATTCACTGAAAAGAAATTTTCTTGTAAATCCTCCGATTGTAGGGACATCCTGTACCTGAATATGAATATGAGGTTCAGGAGAATAGCCGGAATTTCCGCATTTTGCAATCACCGTGCCTTCCTGTACATACATTCCGGTTTCATGTGTGAGGGAATATTGCATCAGGTGGCTTATTTCGACGTAGAACCCCATATCACTGCGGATAATGATGTAGTTGCCCCAGTTGTTGATATGGTCAACTTCGCCGATATGGTTATCGCGGAGATCACTGCGCATATCGACGATGTATCCACTGACAGGAGCAAGAATCGCTTCCCCGAAAGCAGCATAGTCTTCAGGCTGTTTTCCTTCCCCTCTATAGGTTTTTCCGTCAGGGTATTTCTTGACAAAATCATAGGCGTAACGGTACTGGCCTTTGTGTGTCCATGCGCCGTCAAAGCCCTGATAGACAGACCAAGTACCCGAATAGGGAAGGGATATTTTTGTGGGGATCTCTCCAAAACGGAAAATTTTGCTCAGATAATTTGCCAGAGAAGCTTCAGGGGTGGCCTTGATCTCTACGTTGAATTCTTTGTAATAAATAATGGAAAGAATGAAAATGAAGGCAATAACCGTAATGTTGAACGGCAGTGTAAATACCGGAATGGCAAAATAGTTGAAAAGCATGACAATGGCATCTGTCAGAATAACACTGATGGCAACCCCTATAAGGGCAAGGATAAAATTTCGTAGTGTCGGAAGCAGAAAAATACCGCACAGTGCAATGGCAACAAGAATGTAATTGAACGCATAAGGGTCATGCAGAGCCTGGGTGTAGGAGTCGATAAGCAGACTGTGCAGCATGACACCGAAATAGAACCCTGTCAGTGCCATGATGAAAATGATCCGAGAAAAATAGAGAATCAGCAGTATGATCGCAGCACCGGCAATATTATTCGGCAGAAAAAAGATCGCTCCAAGTGATTTGAGAAATCCGCTTAGCAGTGCGGGCATTTGGATATCGTACATGGTGGCATTGTTTACCAGAGTGGAGAGAAGACCCGAATACTGAAGTGATGCAAGGTAGACAAAGACTGTCACAATTGAAAAAGGCAGAGAAAGAATGGGGATTTTGTAGACACTGAACAGACGGTTGAACATGAAAGAGAGCATAAAGGTAAATGCCGAAAGAATGCCGATGAGCATAATGCTGACCATGGACGGTTCGAAAATATAGCCTACTCCCATACCTACAAGCAATGAGTTGTAAATGTAAAATCCCTGTGCAAGATAGGATTCTTTAAACTGCAGGAATTCTGCAAAGAGTATTGTAAAAACTACTGCCGCCAACCCGCTTAGGGCAACAGAAGGGTTGATGAAGGTGATCAGAAGCAGCACAATCCCTGCTACCCTGCTATTGAGAAAAAGAATAGCAGAGTAGGGTTTGATGGCACTAAAAATAAGTGTTTTCAGGTTCTCCATGGACAGACAGCCTTTTTTATATCTCTTTATAGTTTACGGTTTCCAGATCATCAACTGCTTTGATGAGTTTAGGATTTCCTTCTGTATCTATGAGCACCACTGCAGGTTTGTAGCGGATAAACTGCATTGACTGCGTATAGTTATAGGCACCTACAGGAGAGATGCTCAAAACAGTACCCCGGTCAAGTGCCGGAAGCATGATGTGTTCTTCGATCACATCAATATTCATGCAGAGCGGACCGTTGAGGGTGGAAGGTTCATTCTCTCCCTCGTAATGTTTGTCAAGCTCAATATTGAAGTTATACCATGTTGAAGTATAAAGCAGGTTGACCCCCGCATCGAGAATATAGCCTTTTTTACCGTCAGGAAACCGTTTGTATCCGTGAACCGATGTCAGGAGGTATCCCGCTTCATCGATCAGAGCCCGTCCTGTTTCAAGGTAGAGTTTCGGCAATGTATCACTTTTGTTCATTTCGTAGATGGCATTGGTAATCGCTTCGGCATAATCGTCCGGAGTAGGTACGATCACATCAGGAGACTGATAAATACCTTTAAGATGTGATTTGCTGGCAAACCCGCCGCCAAGATCAATATATTCGATGACGGCACCGAAATCATTTTCAACCGCCTCCTTCAGACGCATGATTTTGATCGTTGCTGCTTTGTAGGCATTTGCATCGAGCATAAACGTACCAATGTGTGAATGGATGCCGTTAAGTTCAAGTTTGCCTCCGTCATACATACGTTTGACCGCTTCATAGGCTTCACCGCTTTCAAAGTTGAATCCAAAACGGGACCACTGCGGATGGATGCCGGTATCCATATTGATACGAATGGCGACTTTGATTTTTGTACCGAGTTCATCGGCGATTTTTTCAAGGTCATTAAGTTCAAAAAGGTTGTCTACGTGTATTTTTGCCCCCTCTTTAACGGCAATCTTGAGATCTTCATACGGTTTGTACGGGCCGTTAAAAATAATGTCTTTTCCTTCAACCCCCAGGGCTCTGGCTTTTTGATATTCAAATTCACTGACCACTTCGGCAATAGAACCAAGGTCGTGGAAAATGTTGCATATGGCATTGAGATAGTTTGTTTTGTAACTCCATCCAAACTGGACATCCGGATATCTGGAACTGAATGCACTGTAGAGATTGCTGTAGAGTTCGCGTATTTTTTTCTCGGAAAACACAAAAATGGGACTGCCGAAAGTATCGACAAGATCGGCAACTTTAACGCCGTCAATTTCAGAACGGATCTTTTGGGTTTTCATAGGGCTTCCGTATTTGGATGCCATAGCGAATTCGACTTTATTGATGGTTGGTTTAATGTAAGGCTGTTTGCTCATGTTAAAGCTCCTTTGTTGAGAGTAGTTTCATCAGGTCAGAAAAATCGGTGACCAGTTCTGCGGTATAACGTACGTAAAGTTTGTTCTGCGGATATTCAAGCTGTGGTGGCATATCGATTCCCTGCATGATATCGACGACCATTTTGGGAAGGTTGATTCCTATTTCTGTTGCAAAATAGACCCATGCCGGAAAACGGGGATTGATCTCAATAAGGAAGATGTCACCATTGCCTGCCATAATGCACTCAAGTTCAAACGGGCCGTTCCAGCCGGTCTGGGCAACGAAGTCTTTGGCAATATCCATCAGTTTTTGGTTTTGCAGGGTAACCCCTGTCCATATTTTCCCAATATCGGTCGTTGTCAGCTTTTTGATGGCCACTGCACCTTTGAGTTCCCCTTTGCCGTTGCCGACACCTACGAGATTGAGTTCTTCTCCGGATACCACTTCCTGTACGAGTACAGGAAATCCCCATTCATTGGAGATCTTGTAAAAGTGTTCTACCGCACTGTCAAGATTGTGTGACATATAGGCTTTATAGTAGTTTCCTTTGACCATAAGGGGAAAACCGGTTTCTTCTGCACATTTGGCAAGTTCTTCTATGCTGGAGATCTCAAATGTCTTTGGATGTCTGATGGCGAGTTTTTCAGACAGTGCATCGAGTTTGTTCTTGTTCCGAAGCTCAAAGTTTTCCAATGATGGAAGACACAGTTTAATGCCCAGTTCTGTTTCCAGCTCCTTTTGGTATTTAATGTAGAGCGGGAGTTCTGCATCGAGATTGGGGATCACGGCATCGATCTGTGACTTTTCTTTAATGTGTGCAAGCTGTTTCTTGAGCTCTTCAATACCGAGAGAAGGGTAGGGCATGAGGTAGGTTTTTTCACAAAGACCCATGTAGTTTCCCGGTTCATTTGCATCGTAAGAGAGTCCTATGAGCGTGTGCTCTGAGCGCAAACTTTTAATCACAGGAATTCCCGGAGCCGGATTGTCTGTATTGTTCAGTCCACTGACAGCTATTTTCATCTTATATCAATCCGTAAATTTTCAGTTTTGACATAAAATCACTGACATCGATAAAGAGATCCTCTTTGCTGACATCATACTTTTCGGAAAGTTCTTCAATGATCTCATCTTTGCTTTTGTGGTGTCTAAGTGAGATGAGTATCTCTTTGGCAATATCGTTTAACTGATAACTGTTGCCGACAACGGGGTTGAATGCAATGTTGTTCTCGTCGAGTACAAGCTGGTCTATCGTTCTCATAATTATGCTCCATGTTGGGATGTAAACGTATTCTATGCTTCCCGTGTTAATAAAATGTTAAGAGAGAAAAATATTATTAAAATAATAAAATCAATAGATTTACTTGACAATAAAAAACTTTTTAGATAGAATGGCGTCAACAAATGCAAAAAGGCACTTGTAAAAACCCTGGTAACCCACATGGACAAGGGCATTCGGTTTTAAGATTGTTGTAGTCTCCCCTTTATATTGTTAAATCTTGAAACAAAACCGGATGCTGTGGGACCCAGGGTCTTTAGAGGTGCCTGCCGCACATACACAAAGGACGTACATGTCTCCTTCATGTCCTATTTCCCAACGACGCATCGATACCAATGTTGTCCGAATCATCTCTTTTGAGGTACTTCTTTTTACACTGTTGTTTGCTGTTACCCGCAACGAATTCTTTATGTTTACCGTTTTGTATGATTTTACCGCAAGGGTATTTCGCAAAGAGAACTACAGCCCTTTTGCGCAGATTGCAAAATTTGTTTTAAAGTATTGGAATGCCGCACCGGCTTACTCGGATGAATCTCCAAAACGTTTTGCCCTCTATCTTGGCTTTGCAATCTCAGTTGCCATTACACTGTTTGCACTGTTCGGGTTTGTAAAAACGGCACTGATCGTTGCAGTTATACTCATGATTTGTGCCATTCTGGAAGTTTTATTCGATTTTTGTATAGGATGTAAGTTATACTACGCCTTACAATTAACAAAGGTAATAAAACATGATAGGAATTTCAACTAAAACCATTTATGCGGTTGCAGCACTGAATGAAATGGGAACCATCCAGCCCAATGAAGTGCTCAAGATCAAAGAGATCGCCGCACGGGCCAATATTCCGCAGAGTTTTCTGGAGCAGATTTTGCTTGAGTTAAAAAAACAGGGAATTCTTACAAGTGTCAAAGGGGCACACGGCGGATACCGTCTGGCACGTGATCTTAAAGATATTTCACTCAAAGAGGTTGTACACATTCTTGAAGCCGATGCTTTTGGCGATATCTGTCGTACAGACAACCCTGGGCTCAGGCTTTTTTGGCAGGATGTCCAAAAGAGTGTTTCAGAGGCATTTGACATTCCGCTTTCCGAATTGAAAAACTATGAGATGAAAGCGAACCAGACACTTAATTACTCCATTTAGAGGAACAAAAATGACCAAAGATTTCGACTACTACAATACTCTGCTGGTACAGAGTGTGGGTTCCAAAACAGGCCCCATTGCACCTACTGTTGTTCCTTCTGCCGCATACGGCTATGCAGATGCCCAGGAGGCAGAAGGGATCTTCGCAGGCGAAGTGAACAAGCCGCTCTACGCCCGTGTAGGCAACCCCACAAACGGCAAGCTTGAAGGCATTGTCGCCAAGATGGAAGGCGGTTTCGGTGCCATCGCCACCGCTTCGGGGATGGGTGCGCTTGCCATGGTGACGACGGCGATGCTCAAAGCCTGTGACGAAGTACTCTGCATCGGAGGCTTTTTTGGCGGTACCTATACACTGGTAAACGAAACCCTCAAGCGTTTTGGTGTCAGTAACACTTTCTGTGAAGTTGATGATTTTACGCACATTGAAGCAAAACTCAAAGCGGGCGTGAAGATGGTACTAATGGAGAGTGTGGGCAATCCCAGCCTGCGCCTGCCCGACATTAAACGCATTGCGGATCTCTGCAACACGTACGAAACCCTTTTGGTCGTGGACAATACCGCCACACCGCTACTGGTGCGTCCGCTGGAGATTGGTGCGGATATTGTTGTACATTCGAGCACCAAGAACATGAGCGGCCACTCTGCCGCACTGGGTGGTATTGCCGTCTTCCGCGCAGTCAAAGCCGAAGGTGACAAACTGCACCACGAAAAGTATGCCGATCTGCACAAAATCGTCAACAAGACAGGAAAGAAAGCATTTATCCCAATCTGCAAAAAACGTGCCATCCGTGATGTGGGCATGACCGCCAATGCCTTTGGCTCCTTTTTGACAATGTTGGGGCTGGAAACACTTTCGCTCCGTGTCGAGCGTGTCAACAAGTCGGTTGCACGGGTTGCGCAGATACTCGAAGAGAATCTGCCTGAAGGTATCGAAGTAAACCATCCATCGCTTTCTAAAAGCGAAGATTATGCACGCTACCAAAGTGATTTTTCAGACGGTTGCGGACCGCTGCTGACCATCGACTGCGGTACACAAGCGCGTGCTTTTACCTTCCTCAATGCATTGAATATGGCGACACTGACAGCGAATATCGGTGACAACCGCACCCTTGCGCTGCATATGCAAAGCACGATCTACAGCGACTTCGATGACAAGACACGGAAGTTTCTCGGTGTCACCGAGGGGCTCATCCGCGTTTCCATAGGGCTTGAAGATCCCGAAGAGATTGCCAAAGATTTCCTTCAGGCAGCAGAAGCGCTTTAGACCTTCTGTTTTGCCAATATCTAACGCTTCAGCTTACAACTCCGCCTTCAATCCGTAAAAGTAGCTTTGAATTTGAAAGAGCGCCTTTGAAGTCAGCTTCTCCATGAATGATTCAAGTTTGTCTCTTTTCTTCCAGCGCGGGTGTTTGACACGGGCAGCTTCAATGAGTGCAGTTTGTGCATCGCTTTTTGTACCTACCGCAT
>WGDG01000225.1 GCA_015493425.1 Sulfurovum sp. | reverse complement strand
TTACCGAAGCGGTCAATATTTTTGCTTCTATGGTGGTACAAGAGAGGGGATTGCCCTTTGATGTCAAAATCCACGAATATCCTGCCATTTCCAAAGAGGAAGCCAAGGCAAAAGTAAAAAAATCGATCGAAAACATTACGCCTGAAAGCGGCATAGCATCTAAAAAGTTTTTTGACGATCTGCTCTCCGAATGAAATCCTATACTGTAGTCATAGAGCCAGAAGCACAGCAGGATTTGACACAAATCTATCGCTTTATATCCCAAAACGATAGCCCTTTGCCTGCTAAACGCTTTTTATCTAAACTCCAAAATACTATCGAATCGCTCTCGTATATGCCGCAACGCCATAGAAAAAGCTACTATATCGACGATGAGCATACGCATGATATGATTGTGCATGGCTATACTATATGCTATACGATACGAGAAGAAAAAGTACACATTCTTACCGTTTTTAGACAAAGGTCATACCCATGAAAAAACAACCTACCCGAGAAAAACTCCTCGACATCACTTTCGATGAAGTCTATATCCACGGCTATAGTGCCACTTCTGTCGATACCATCCTCAAAAAGGCAGGCATCCCTAAAGGGTCGATGTATCACCACTTCAAGGGGAAAAAAGAGCTGGTATTGGCAATGGTGCAAGAGCGGCTCTTTGTGAAGATGGATACCTTTTTTATCTTCAAAAGGGAAGCGGGCGAAACAGTGATGCAGCGGCTGAGAAATACCTATGTAGCGATGAGCAAAAACAAGCCGCTTGTCACCTACGGCTGTCCGCTCTATCGTCTGATGGTCGAGCTCTCGGCGGTTGATCGTGAGTTTGATGTATTGCTTGGCAGCAGAGCAATGCAACTACATCAAGAGCTTGCTGCACTGCTGCAAAGTGGTATCGATGAGGGGGAGTTTACAAACAAGCTGCATGCCGAAAGCTTCGCACGCTTTATGCTCAGTGCGACATGGGGCATCCTTTCCATGCCGCCCTCACTCTCTTCTTCTCGTCTCTTTCTTGAACAAAGCCGTTTTATTTTAGAAAACCTCGAAACCTACACCCACTAAACCCTCAAGATTAGACTATTTAGTCTAATCTAAGTAGATTTTCTCTATACTGCATTAGACCATTTAGTCTAATCAAACCAAAAGGAAGTGTTATGTTCATCATCGCGCCTGAGCCAAACAGAGAGATGAAAGTACTTTTAAGAGGTGTTCGTGCCAAGCTGGGGCAAGTCCCGCCGCACTGGGAGTTTTTTGCATCCATCAACCCTACCCGCTTCAAGATGTTTCTTGAGGAGATCAACTACCTGAGTGCACATCCGAACATCGAAAAAGACTTTTTCGCCTTTTTGCGCTACGCCATCGCCACAAATAACGGCTTTGACTACTGCACCCGCTTCAATCGGCAGCTGCTGCTTGCTTCAGGCTACACATTGGAGGATTTGCATGCGGTAGAGGGCACAGAGAAAAAAGTACCACTTGATGAAAAGCATCAAACACTTTTTGACGCAGCACTGACAGCCGTCTATAAGCCGGAAAACTTTACCGGAGAAACCATAGCTGCCCAGAATCATATCGGTTGGAGTGATGCGGACATCTTCGATGCCGTTGACCATGCGGCATTTTTATTTAAGTTTGCACGTATCCTCAAAGCCTATATCGACAAGACGGCATGATGGAGATTGTACAGATACCCTTTGTCAAGCATCTTGGCATACTGCAACAGGATGATAGACTATGGCTGCACCCTGACCCGGCATTGGAAAACCACATCGGCACCCTCCATGCCGGAGCCATCTACACACTGGCTGAGACAGCATCGGGTATGGCACTGATGAGAAATTTTCCCAAACTTGCAGGCAACGTCACCGTCCTGCTTCGAAGCAGTGAGATACGCTACAAAGCTCCTGCAAAAACTACGGTATACGCAACAGTACAGATAGACAACACAGAAGCAAAAACCTTTTTAGAACGGCTTGAAAAGCGTGGGAAATCCTCTATTCAAGTAAAAGTAGTCGTAAAAGCCAATGAGAACTGTATTGTTATGGATGGTATGTTTGGATGGTTTGTTGCTACAAATACAGCAGGAGGATATCACTGATCAGCCGGGAAATGGCTGACTCAAGTATAACAGATCACTCTTTTACCGTTTTTTTACCTGCTTTGATCCAGCCGTTCTCTATACCGCCTTTAAGTTCGTAAATTTTCTTGAAGCCCATCTGATCAAGCCCCTGGGCAAGCACTTTAGTACGACTGGCATGGGCACAGTAAATGATAAAAGGCTGTTTTTTGTCTTTGACGATATGTCCGAGGTTGTAAAACCAGTCTGCAAGGTCTGGCTGCCCGTTGGGGGTAAAGAACATCATTTTGTGTGCCCCCTTGATAATACCTGTCTGTTTCCACTCCATTGGGGTACGGATATCGATAACAGGTACACCTTTGGCCTGCAGTTTTACAAGTTCGTCCGCGTCTATACGTTTTACTTCGGCAAAGAGCGCAACGCTTAACAGCATAGCACCGATCAGTATTTTTTTCATACTTTATCCTTTAAGATGGTTTTGGGCATTCTAACGCAGAAACATTAACGGCGCGTTGCCATCCACTCGGCACGTACAAAAAGGTGATCACCTTCCCACACCTCGCCGACAAAATGATCGCCCTCCCGATAGTTTCCCACCCCTTTTGGTGTGCCGCTCATAATAATATCACCGTCTTCAAGCGTCATAAAATGTTTGATCTCTTCAAGCATCACATTGGGTTTGTACATCATCAGCGCATAGTCGGCATACTGTACCAGTGTGCCATTATGATACAGTTTCATTGAAAGTGCTTCAAGCGTCCCGTAAAAAGGTACAAAACTGCTCAGCACAGCAGAGCCGTCAAATGCTTTTGCACGCTCCCATGGGAGCCCTTTGCGTTTCAGTTCGTTCTGAATCTCAGCATGGGTCAGGTCGAGCCCGAAGCCCACACCTGCAATAGCACCCGATTCGATGAGAAAGCATATCTCCCCTTCAAAACGGGTCGTTTCATCAAAGTAGAAGAGTGTATCACTGACAGCTGAATTTGGCTTGTTGAAAACGACCATCTGTGAAGGAATTTCATTGCCAAGTTCGTAAACATGCTCGACATAGTTACGTCCAATACAGACAACTTTGGAAGGAATGACAGTTGTACCGTCAAAATCTACAGTATGCATCGGTATCCTTTGTATTCATGTAAGAAAATCATACCCAAAAGAGTACAACAGACCGCTTTTGAAGCATCAGGCATAAAAAGCTATAATGGGTGAAAAAAGGAAATACCATGCAAACAGCTTCATTCTACAAAGAGTTGGAATTCAGTGATGATAATGTCGTCATCACTCCGATGCTTGAGAGCAGTTTTGGCAAAGAGATACGTATCGCGTTCAAAAAGGGACAAGTGATGAAAGCACACAAAACCAGATTTCCTATTACTGTTATGACACTCAAAGGAAGCATACATTTTGGTGTTGAAGAGAAAGCCGTAATACTCAATGAGGGAGAGGTCATCGCCCTGGAGGGCAATGTGGTACATGAGCTTAAAGCTCTCGAAGAGTCAATTGTTCGTCTCAGTCTTCACAAAGGAGACAGTGTCGACAGAGTCAAAGGCGTACTGAAACTCTAACTCGCCTTTTTATCCATCAGCTTCAGCATATCTGCAAGGGTTTGATGCATATCGTTACGGTTGACGATCATATCGATCAAACCATGCTCAAGCAGGAATTCGGAACGCTGGAAGCCTTCCGGAAGATCAACCCCTACTGTCTGCTTGATAACACGCTGGCCTGCAAACCCGATGAGCGCACCCGGCTCTGCCATAATGATATCTCCGAGCATCGCAAACGATGCGGAAACTCCGCCCATTGTAGGGTCGGTCAGTACAGAAATATACGGAAGCCCTTTGTCACTGAGACGCTTGAGTGCTGCAGAAGTTTTGCTCATCTGCAGCAGTGCATAGGTACTCTCCTGCATTCTTGCACCGCCGGAAGCAGAGACAATGATAACACCGCACTCTTTTTCAATAGCCCGGTTTACCGCACGGACAATTTTTTCACCCTCTACTGATCCCAAACTTCCGCCCATGAAGGCAAAGT
>WGDG01000224.1 GCA_015493425.1 Sulfurovum sp. | reverse complement strand
TTTTACTCCCTCTTTTAATCTAATCTTGACGCTTAATCATTATCAATCTAACCTAATTCAATCCAATGAGAAAGTTGCTGTTCTTTAATTCCGCCAATTTTAAAATTAAACCTCTTACTCTACATGCCGGTATTTTTCTATTATGCATACAACCATTTGTCCAGTTTTGTAAACTTACTTGCTTTTTCACTTGGGATCGTATCTTCTATTGACCTATTTTTAGTTGTACACTTTCTTATTTTTTCCCCTCTTCCACGGGGTACATTGAATATTCAAAATTTTTTAAATCTATTTGGATATAATTACGCCCTAAAAGTTGTCTCAGCAAAGACTGTTGCAGCGACCCTATCGAAAGATACGGAAGAGCCCAGGTTATTTTGGGCTGGAACAGGTTGGTTGCCTGTCACAAAATAATGATATAAAGGTCTCACAATGAGAAAAGGTATTCATCCTGAATATATGGAATGTAAAGTAAAGTGTGCTTGCGGTAATGAGTTTGAAGTAAGATCAAACAAGCCGGAGCTTTCTATCGATATCTGTAACGAGTGTCATCCATTCTTCACAGGTTCTGAGAAGATTGTTGATGCTGCAGGTAGAGTTGAAAAATTCAAGAGCAAATACAAGCTCGGTTAACTTTCTACTACCGGAGCACTGCTTCGGTACTGTCATTTTATGCTTACTTTTATTCCTACGCCAATCGGCAACCCTCAAGACATTACAATTCGTTCACTTCGTGAATTTGAAAAGGCCGAACTCTTTTTATGTGAAGATACACGTAAAACAAAGCATTTGCTGAGTCTACTTACTGAACGCTTTGATATGGTTTATCCCGATACAGAGTTTATTTCCTTTAATGAACACAATGGGATACAGCGTATAGAAGAATATGGCAGTGTACTTGCACAGAAACATGTCGTATACGTGAGTGATGCAGGTATGCCTGTTATTTCAGACCCGGGTCAGTTACTTGTAGCGTATTGTCAAGAGCATCATATTGATTATGATGTGCTTCCTGGTGCTTCGGCAGTCACAACTGCCTATGCGGCATCCGGTTTTGAAGAGGGAAAATTTCTTTTTTATGCTTTTTTGCCTCATAAAGGAAAGGAGCGTAGCAGTGCGCTTCAGGAAGCACTTGCGAATGGCTACAACACAGTATTGTATGAGGCACCTCACCGTCTGATGAAACTGCTTGAAGAGATTGTTGCAATAGATGCTAAAAGAGAGCTTTTCTTGGCCAAAGAGCTTACAAAGCGCTATCAGCAATACTACCGTGGCAATGCAGAAAGGTTACTTGAAATATTGTCGGAAGGTAATATCAAAGGTGAGTGGGTCGTGATTATTAAGGGTCAGAAAAGCGAAGCAAAATCCCTTGCGTTTTCAGAAGTTTTAGCACTTGAAATGCCTCCAAAAATCAAAGCAAAACTGCTTGCGCAGTTGAGTGACAGAAGTGTGAAAAGCTGGTATGAAGAGCTTGTGGGCAAATAGTTCACTCCTGCTTCAAAATTCTCCCCGCAAAAATGAAGTAAAAATTCGATAAAATCTCTTATGATTATTTATGGTAAACAAGTCTGCCTTTATGCAATGCAGAGACATCCAGAGACAGTAAAAACTGTCTATGTAGCGAAAAAAGGTGTGCTTCCCAAGTCTCTTTTTCATCAGTTTCACGACAAAATAAAGTTTCTTGAAGAGAAATGGGCACAGTCGATGAGTAAGGGGGGTAATCACCAGGGATTACTGCTTGAGGTCGATGATTTTAAGCAAAGCACACTTACAGAAGTGAAGCAAAGCGATTTCATTGTAGTGCTTGATGCTCTGACCGATGTCGGTAATATTGGTGCTATAGTACGCAGTGCCTATGCACTTGGGGTGGAAGCAGTGATTGCTACAGGAGTGAAACAGCTGAACTTTTCAGCGATTGCCCGTACGAGTTCCGGTGCGTTGCTTGATATGCCTTTTGTGATTGAGCATAATATTCTTGATGTATTTAATGAACTCAAACAGATGGAATTTACAGTATATGGTGCGGCGATGGAAGGCAGGCCAGTGCAGGAGATGACTTTTTCGTCGAAGCGCGTGCTTGTGCTTGGAAGTGAAGGTAAAGGAATTTCCAAAAAAGCCAGAGCAAAACTGGATACTTTGGTTTCTATAGAGATGAAGCATGCATTTGATTCGCTTAACGTCAGTGCAGCAGCAGCAATTTTAATACACAGGATGGGATATGCAGTTGAATGAGATACTTGAAGAACATACAGTAAAATCGATCAGCGAGAAAACCAATATTTCTGAAGAGAACCTTGAAGCACTTTTTAACAAGGAGTTTGATCTTTTAAAGCGTGTCAAGGCATTAGGGTTTATTTCCATTATAGAACGGGAGTATGGAGCGGATCTTGCTGCTTTAAAGAAAGATGCCATCGCTTATTATGATTCACATCAGGAAGATGAGAGTGTTGTGCTCGATGCCCCTGTGATTGAAAAAAAGAAGGATAAGTCAAAACTGTTTATTGTTTTAATAGTGATCCTACTCGGCGCAGCATCATGGTATTTTATAACCCAGTTCGACCAGTCAAAACTGCGTGGTATGTTACCGTTCAACGAGGAAAAGATGATCCCTGCTGTTGATGATGAAAGTGCTGTTAAACCGGAATTAAGTATCGAGGAAGCTATTTCGGAGGTTAATGATACCAAAAGTGATAGCCGTTCGGAAAGTACTGCTGAGAAAACGAAAGAAGAGAATGGTAAAGAAGGCTCATCGTACCAAAGCCATACGAATTTATAAAAAGAGAGAAACGATGTTTGATGAAATACAGTTCGAAAAGATAAACCGTTTACCAAAATATATTTTTGCAGAAATCAATGAGATTAAAATGAAAATGCGTCGTGAAGGTGCTGATATTATTGATTTTTCTATGGGCAATCCGGATGCAGCAACGCCGCAGCCGATTATTGATAAATTATGTGAAACGGCACAAAAACCCAAAACACACGGCTACAGTGCCAGCAAGGGGATTTACAAGCTTCGATTGGCAATGAGTAATTGGTACAAGCGAAAGTATGGTGCAGAGCTTGACCCTGATACGGAAGTGGTGGCAACTATGGGAAGCAAGGAAGGGTACGTTCATCTGGTACAAGCAATTACCAATTCCGGTGATGTTGCAATTGTGCCTGACCCGACCTATCCCATTCATTCTCAGGCATTCATTCTGGCTGGAGCCAATGTTGAAAAAATGGAAGTGACGTTTGATGAGGAAACTTTCGAGGTTGACGAAGAGAAGTTTCTTTCTGATGTTAATGAAGCACTGGAAAACTCTATACCCAAACCAAAGTTTTTGGTAGTGAATTTTCCGCATAACCCTACAACTGCTACAGTAACACCTCAGTTCTATGAGCGTTTGGTTGCTTTGGCAAAAGAGAAACGGTTTTATATTATTTCCGATATTGCATATGCCGATATTACCTTTGACGGCTACAAAACCCCTTCTATTATGCAAGTAGCCGGAGCTAAAGATGTTGCAGTAGAATCCTATACACTCTCAAAATCTTACAACATGGCAGGTTGGCGTGTCGGTTTTGTTGTCGGTAACAAAAAACTTATCGGTGCGTTACAGGCAATCAAGTCATGGCTTGACTATGGGATGTTCACGCCTATTCAGGTTGCGGCTACAGTAGCACTGGATGAGCATGGATATGTTCCAGATCAGGAAATTATCCCACGTTATCGTAATCGGCGTGATGTGATGATTGAATCGTTTACCAATGCAGGTTGGGAACTGAAGAAACCGAGTGCAAGTATGTTTATCTGGGCGAAGCTGCCTCAGATCGCATTGGATATGGAAATGGGATCGATGGAATTTTCCAAGCGTTTGCTGCAGGAGGCAGGTGTTGCGGTGAGTCCCGGTATAGGATTTGGCATTCATGGTGACAAATATGTACGTATTGCGCTGATTGAGAATGAGAAGCGTATCAGACAGGCTGCACGTAATATCAGACGTTTTCTGAAAACGCTTGAAGAGGAATATAACAATGGTTAAGATTGGTATACTGGGTGTTGGTACGGTAGGAGAGAGTGTTGCAAAAATTCTTGAAGCTAATGCAGATATTATAGAGGCGCGTGCCGGCAAGAAGATTGTGGTCAAATCCGGTGTTGTTCGTAATTTGGACAAGACACGTGATGTGAATATCCCGTTGAGCGATAACCCTCTCACAGTGATTGACGATCCGGAGATCGATATTGTCGTTGAGCTTATGGGCGGTGTGGAAGAACCCTATGCCCTGGTCAAGCGTGCACTTGAAAACGGGAAAGCAGTTGTGACTGCAAACAAGGCACTGCTTGCTTATCACCGTTACGAGCTTCAGGAAATTGCCGGAGATATTCCGCTTATGTATGAAGCAAGTACGGCCGGAGGTATACCGGTTATCGGTGCACTTCGTACGGGATTGGCCGCAAATCATATTGATGCGATTCAGGGGATTATGAACGGTACCTGTAATTATATGCTGACCAAAATGATCAATGAGGGCGCACAGTAT
>WGDG01000223.1 GCA_015493425.1 Sulfurovum sp. | reverse complement strand
ATCTCCGACTATACTGTCGATGGTACTACCTACCGTAATGCCATCTGCTTTGAAGCCACCAGCGAACCACTCTATACCGGAGACCCCAAACAGATGATCGTCCTGAGCAATAACGGCTGGTTCACTCCCTCTATCGAACCGACCCTGCAGCGGATTTTGCTACAATACTATTCCAGGAAGTACGGTACGACTATCTACCATGCCGTCAATATGGCACCCTCATATATTATCCGAAAGGGAAAGGTTTTCTACCGCCCATGAAATTCAAAAAGTTCTTCATCGCCCCTATCCGCGGCTACCAGTACATTTCCAAAATGCTGCCGGCCAACTGCCGCTACTATCCGACATGCTCGGAATACGCTGCCTGGCAGTTTGCATTCAATGCACCCCATAAGGCGCTTGCGGCAAGTACCCTGCGTATTTTACGCTGTAACCAGCTCTTCGCCGGAGGCATCGACTATCCGGTAGTAACATTCTGTCCGGCAAATAACACAAAATCACTCGATATTAATGGTTTTTGTGGCAAAATCAACATAGACTACTGGCTTGTTCCCAAAGAGGGAAGCCGTAACCAATTTTACGTCATAAAGGATTTTGATGCCCTATCCCGACACGATCATACTGACAAACCCGCTTGATATGCACCTGCATCTGCGTGACGGCGAGATGCTGCACCATATTGCCCGAGAAAGTGCCAAAAGCTTTTCAGGTGCACTCATTATGCCAAACCTTGTGCCGCCTGTCACATCCAAAGAGGATGTTCAAGCGTACAAAAAGCGTATTGGTGAAGCCATCGGCAATGAAACATTCACACCCTATATGACACTTTTTTTCAAGCCGACCTATGACAAAACATTTTTGGAAAGTGTCAAAGAAGATATTGCGGCCATCAAACTGTACCCCGCCGGCATCACCACCAACTCAGAAGGGGGTGTAAGCGGATTCGACATTGATGAGCTGCGCCCCGCACTCGAAGCAATGAGTGATATGGACATTCCACTCTGTATCCATGGGGAGACCAACGGGTTTGTCATGGACAGGGAAGCAGAGTTCGTACCCATCTACGAAAAGCTTGCCGCTGCCTTTCCAGAACTCAAGATCATTATGGAACACATTACCACCAAAGAGAGTGTTGCCGCACTTGAGCGTTTTGAGAACCTCTATGCCACCATCACCGTACATCACCTCTACATTACCCTCGATGATGTCGCTGGAGGTATGTTAAATCCGCATCTTTTCTGCAAACCTATTGCCAAGCGTCCCGAAGACAGGGAGGCACTGCTGAAAGCAGCCCTTGGAGCACACCCCAAAGTGATGTTCGGTTCCGACTCCGCACCGCATCCGCGTCATGCCAAAGAAAGCTGCGGCTGTGCGGCAGGTGTGTTCACTGCACCAATAGCACTGCAACTGCTTGCTCAGCTTTTTGAGCGTCACGGCGCACCCCTTGAGCATTTACAACAATTCGTCTCCGACACAGCCCAGAGGGTTTACAGTATTACACCGCCGGCAAAAAACGTTATACTCGACAAAAAACCATATACTGTCAAAGAAACCTACGGAGGTGTCGTACCGATGTATGCAGGAGAGACGATCGATTTCAGTATCAGGGAGATACAGCATGGATAACAGGCTTAAAGATTTCGAAACCGGTCACGAAAACTTTAAAAAAATCAAATTTAACAAAAACAAAGACCGCTTTCAGTCACTGGTTCAAAAGGGGCAGCAGCCCAAAGCACTCTTTATCGGATGCAGCGACTCACGCGTCATGCCTGCATTGATTACCGGCAGTAAAGCAGGCGATCTTTTCATTGTCCGGAATATCGGCAATTTTGTTGCCCCCTTCCGTCCCGATGCTGACTATCATGCGACGGCATCCGCAGTAGAATATGCCGTGAGCGTTCTGGAAATATCTGACATTATCGTCTGCGGACACTCTCACTGCGGTGCCATTGCGGCACTTTACAAGAAGATTGAAGCGACTCCGGACAATATTCACACTATCAAGTGGCTTGAGCTGGGGCATGCTGCCAAAAAAGTTGCCCTGCTCTCCCATAAAGACAAACCCCAAGAAGAGCTTCTGCGCTATACCGAGAAAATTTCGGTCATTCATCAGCTTGACAATCTTCTGACCTATCCTGCTGTAAAACGGCGTGTAGATGAAGGAAAACTATTTCTGCATGGCTGGCATTATGACATTGAGACAGGCGATATAGAATATTACGATGATGACGATTATGAATTTAAGCCGCTTAGTCAAAAGTAATATTGATGTATAATAACAAAAATACTTATTAAATAATTAAAACTTTTATTAGAAGGACATATCATGATCGCCAAAAATGTTGAAGCCCTTGTCGGAAATACGCCTATGGTACAGATCAATTCTCTTTCCGGGGAGACAGGAACAACCATCCTTGGAAAATGTGAATTTAT
>WGDG01000222.1 GCA_015493425.1 Sulfurovum sp. | reverse complement strand
GGCAATCTCATCTGCATTTAAAGTACACTTAACTCCGTAAAGATCCTCTTCGGAAGCCATAAAGTTTTCAAATGTTTCACTCGCTTCGAGCTTTTTCGTCAATGTTTGCATTTTCTCTTCCCCAAGCACCTTCTGTATGGGTTCGGCAATATAGATAATGAAGTTGTAATCTTCATAATCGAATTCAAACTCTTCCGAGTCATAGTCTTCCTCGTTCTCATCTACATTGAGAAGATGTCGTACTTCTACCTCTTTGTCTTCGAGTTGTTCAAACAGTTTTGGGTATTTTTCTTGTAAATTCATATATTGCTCCATTTTTTATGCTTCTTCATCAATGATACAGTGACATTATATCATTGCGTTTATGCTTACAACGCAAATGCTTCATACGAAATCGCCTGAGTCGGACAGCGCGAAAAGCAGAAGCCGCAGGCGGTACACTTTTCATTGTCAATCACGGGATTGAAAAGCCCGTTGAACAAAATGGCATCATCAATACACGGCTCTTTACAGCTGTGACATATGACGCCATGGTGTGCCACACACGCCTCAAGCGAAATCTTGAATACGGCATTGAGACTGCTTTGTGTCTTTTCATGTAAGAGAGAAAGCACATCCGCTTCACAGGCTTCAGCACACGCATCACAGAAAGTACACCCGTTTTGCTTAAAGGTAAGCGCAGGCGTCCCGTCTTCTGCAATAAAGATAATCTTTTCGTCACAGGAAGCGACACAGGCTTTGCTTTCGCAAGTCGGACACTCACTCTGAAAAAGAGATTCACTCTCTCCGTATGGCGGTCTCACCAAAAGAGGCGACGCCTCTTTGGCAGAACCGAGTTTGGTGGCAAAAGAGGTAAAAATATCTCTTCGGCTCGCCACTATTTTACCCCGTCGTCGATCATATTGACAAGGTTTGATTTTGTTTTAAACTCACCGGTCAAACCATCTGGTTTAAAGGTATTCGCCACCGCTGTTTTCACGTTTGCCTGCGGTGCATGACACTGTGAACAGTTGTAACGTCCTGCATAGAGGTGGTTGAGCTTTTTCTTCTTGGCAAGTTTGATATCACCGACATTGCCGATGTCACCCTTGAGACCGACCACTTTACCTTCTTTCACCAGTTCACCATTTTTGTATACTGTCGTCGGACGGTAATCGATAAAGTGAGACGGCGGAATCGGTGTAGCACCTACGCCTTTTGCCACATCTGGCATATGGCAGCTCAGACACTGGTTGTTGTCTTTGGTAATCGGCAGCAGCCCCTCTACAGAGTGGGGGATCATCGGCGGAGCATTCACATATGCACGCTCGAATCTCGGTGCTGCTCCAGGTGCCGGTCTGTCCTCTTTGACTTTGGCCGGTTCAACATTGTCTTCACTGAAGAGTGATGTTTTTCTGAGTCCAAGCACAGTTTCATCGACCTCTTTCTTGTTGCCAAGATCCTCTTTGGCAATACGGTTGGGATCGGCTACCTTTGCATTGATATCAATCACTTTCGGCGCCGCTGCTGCAGGTACCGCCGCTGCCGCACCACCTTTGATGCTGTCTGCGATAGCTGCAATATCTGCGTCAGAGAGAGACTTCGCCTGTCCGGCCATAATACCCTTCATCGCTCCGCCGTACGTTCCGGCCTTGTACCCTTTGAGTGCCGCGATGATGTCCGCTTTGGACATATCTTTGACCACTTTGGATTTACCCATTGCCTTCTTTTCGAAGTTTGCGCCGTGGCATCCGACACAGGCTGCCGTACTGGCACCATACAGTGCCGATGCCGCAAGCAGCGATCCCGCTGCCAGAAGTTTTATTGTTCGTTTCATACTCTACCTCCCTCTTATTTTTTGATCTCAGCTGCAATCGCCTCGATGTCAGCATCGGAAAGTGCCTTCACCTGTCCCTGCATAACACTTTTCATAGGACCACCGAATGTTCCGGCTTTATAGCCCTTGAGTGCTGTAATGATCTCCTCTTTGGACAGATCTTTGACAATCTTGGATTTGCCCAGTGCCGACTTGCCGAAGTCTGCACCGTGACACCCTACACATGCCGCTGTGCTTGCCGCATACATTGCTGTTGCGCCAAAAAGTACACTGACTGCCATTACCTTTACTGCTGTTTTCATCTTATTCTCCTTCTTTATTTCTTTTGCGCCATAGCGCGAATACTAAATCCCAGTGCATTGTCACCGCACACATCGATACAGCGGCCACAGTTGGTACACTCACCATCTGTTACCGATACACTCTCTTTATTGATCATCCAAAGCACCTGATTCTCAGGACAAACCACTTTACACTCCATACATGCCGTACAGGCATCGTGATCGTGCTTGACACGGATCAGACTCTTCTGACCTATCAGCGAATAGGCCGCACCCAGTGGGCATACATGGCCGCACCATCCGTTCTTGACCCCGAAGAGATCGAAGAGAAAGATGGCAATCACCACAGATATACCGGCACCGAACCCAAAAATGATGCCACGCTGCATAATTGTAATGGGGCTGAACACTTCAAATGCTGCCGTACCTACAACCGCCGAAACAATCAAACCGAGTACCATCAGCCAATAACGCGTATTGCGTTTGAGAAAACGGTAGTTGACCTCTTCCTTGTCCAGTTTCAGTACCCGTCTGAGCCAGTTGGCCAGATCGGTAACCATATTGATAGGACAGACCCAGCTGCAAAACGCTCTTCCGCCAATAACGAAGTAGAAGAGTGTAATGATCGCAGCACCAAGCAAAACATCACTCCCGATCACAAATCCTGTTGCGAGCACTTGCAGTGTCGTATAGGGGTCTGCCAGCGGAATGATGCCAAAAAGCAGTGAAGATCCAAAGGTTCCTTTGAGAATATTCCACCCATAGGCATTGGCACCGAAGTAGAGTACCAACAATCCAATTTGTGTTATACGTCGAAGGAGAAGATATTTTACCTTTTTCATCAGTATTCAATCTCCCTGTTCAGATAATCGACCGGCGCTTCACTGCTGCGTTTATCTTTGGTTTCAATCTCATCCATTTTTCGTTCACCGACACGCTGCTGATCTTTGACATCCCAGCCTTTGACATAATGGTCGCCAGGTCTCCCTGTCGAATAGTCCCTGGGCAGAATGAAAATGGCAGCCTTTTCGGTTACACACGCTTTTTCACACAACCCGCAGCCGGTACAGACATCGGAATGTACCTCCGGCAGCAAGAATGCATGCTTTCCGGTACGGTCGTTCTTCTGGTACTCGAGCGAAATCGCTTCATCGAGCAGCGGACAGGCACGGTAACACGCATCACACTGCAGTCCCCAGTAGGCGATACAGCTCTCTTTGTGTACCACTGCCAGCCCCATCTGTGCCATATTGATATCAAGCTCACCTTTGTTGTTCGTCACCGAAGCTTCATCGAGCGCTCCTGATGGACAGACAGGTACACAGGGAATATCGTCACACATATAACAGGGGACATCTCTTGGCGTAAAGAAAGGAGTTCCGACCAGCTTGTGGTCACCACCTTTCGCCATTTTCAGTGTCCCGGGACGCTGTTTCCCTGTTTCTTTGTCTATATTGGTGTCTCGATTGACACATGCTTCTGCGCAGAGTCCGCATTTGATGCATGCCTTTAGAAAATCTTCTTCAGGGAGTGCGCCGGGCGGTCTGAGTACCAGCTTTGCAGCCTTCGCTTCAGCG
>WGDG01000221.1 GCA_015493425.1 Sulfurovum sp. | reverse complement strand
ATTGTATAGCCCAGCCCTTGCTTTTTGGCAAGAGACAAGGCGCCAAATGCACTATTGAGCAAATTTCCAATACCGTTGTCGGGATAGATGCTGATACCAGAAGACAGGGTATATTGAAGCTGTGCATTTGTGTTGTAGAGAAGGGCTTCGCAGTCAGTTTTATATTTCTCTACTCTTTGTTTGACTCTTTGTGTGGTCTGAACAGAAGGAAATACCAATAAAAAATTATTCTCCGTCATATGGTAGAGCTTGAGGTTGTTTTGAACTGAGATGGTTTGCAAATATTTTGCAACAAGCGAGATCATATGAAGAGAATCTTTGTGTCCTAGAATAGATATAATTTCCAATATATTGTCTATGCTGAAGACAGCAACAGCAAAACGCTTTTTGGTGAGAGCATAGTCGTGTGCCACAAGACCAATATCTATCATGGCTTGGTTGTGATTTGGTAGCCCCGTGGCTGTATTTTGATAGTGTATCCTACTTAACTCCAATTGCTCCGATGTGTCAAAAATGGCAATTCCGGTATAGATTGATTTTCTGTCTATGCTCACGCTACTCAGTCTGAGTGAAACAGGCTTCTTGTTGTCATGATATTTGATAATGGCATTGGCAATATAGCGTATGTCGTCCAGAGTTTCCTTCTGGTGGGCATCTATAAGGTCAACAAAGCCCTTTTCTTCTCTCTCAATAAGAAAAAGAGGGAGCTTGTCCACCGTGTTCAGAGAGTCTCCTGTGGTAGCTTCGATATATTTTTGCATTTGTTTGTTTGTATAAATTATCTGATGGTTGCTTGAAATGATCATAACGGGATGATTTGCGAGTCTAGAGATGATAGTAAAAATATTTTCTCTATTGCGATGCAGCATCGTAATTTTTTTTTGGTTCAGGTACAGTACAAAAAAAACCAAAGAGGTGGTTGTGATACCTATGATAGCAGTGAGATACTCTTGCAAGAAACTGTACATACTGATTTGTTTTACCTCGCTATTTTAAGTGGTAAATATTATATCCAAAATTTGTCCTAAAGAGATAAATTGAAGCATTGGCGGCTGCCAATTCTATCAAAAATTAATGATTTTTTGCAGGGTATTGATCAGTTTACTTTGTTCCCTGATATTTGGAAGCTCTTTTCCCGGCTCTGTTGTCGTAATAATTGTGCGCGCCAGGGTGTATTTTTCCCAGTTTTTCAGACGAACACCCCAATAGGTATGCAAGATGACAGGTTCACCTCTGTATTGACCAAGATAGAGGCCGATATGCCCTGGCACGTAGAGCAGTGAGCGGAAGGGTTTTGCGTAGCGGATGATCGCCTCTTTTTTGGCGCTCTTCTCCACGCCTTTGATAGTGATACTGCTACCACTTTTTGCCTGCTTGGCAGAGTTGCGGTCAAGATAGATACCGAAGCATCCCAAAAAATCTCTGGTTGTGGCAGAGCAGTCTCTGGTCGATAGTTTTCCTCCCCAGCCGTAGGGTTCATTGTGAAACTGCTGTGAGATATAGGCAACATTTCCCGGAGTGAAGGCAACTGGCTTGGTAGCAACAAGCGCATCAGATGGCTTTCTTAGTTTCTTGAGGACAGCATACCCTTTGCTGTTGCGGGTTGCCAACGAAAGTAGCTTGCCATTACGAGAGAGAGGGAAGAATGTGCCAAGCTTTAGGATGCTGAAGCGTTTTTTGTCTCGATAGAGAAAAAGATTATCTCTGGTACTTATTGCATAGTGACCTGTTTTGAAGCGCTTTGCAAAATCATTTCCGACCAAAGCGATATCGGAGAACCTGACCCAACCAAAGGCGTGTCCTGCATGGACAAATGCCCACTTTCTGTCTCGTGAGTAGTGTGAGATATAGAGGGGCACATTGAGGTGCAGTTCGGAGTTTTGATTATAGTCAAAAGGGAAACCTTCGGTGCTTTTCCAAGGATCACGATAGACAGGGGTATCGGTGGGGAATGCCCTGAGGTTGGTGTGCCGGATGGAGATCGCTTTGGCTTTGATGGTATCGATATTTTCCAGATTGGAGTTTTTGATCCACCACTGCCAGACCTTGGGAAGAAGAAGATGCCTGCGGCTATCATAGATCTTTCTTTTCTGTACAAAACGAATCTGCCAAGTGAGGTCAGCTTCAGGTTCGTCTATCTTGCGCATGCGCCATGGGGCAA
>WGDG01000220.1 GCA_015493425.1 Sulfurovum sp. | reverse complement strand
TTCCATAAGAAGCCTTTTGTTTTGTTTTGAAATGTTGTTTGTTTTTTGGTAGAAAATTATAACATTTTGGTGATTTCAAAGGCTTTTTATAAATTCAATTTAGCTTAAATTGTGGGCTGTTTTTTGGAATCTGCAAGTGGCTCTAATGGAAATTTAAAAAATAAAAGCTCATTTAGAATACAAACCTTAGAGGTAACAAACCACAAACAAAGCCATAAAATGCTACACTATCTAAAACACAGGAGCCACAAATGGCAAGAAGACCAAAACTTGACCTTGATGGGTTTCATCATATCGTCAACCGTGGTGTAGCAAGAAACCATATCTACAAATGTGATGGGGATAAAGAAAAGTTTTAGAGATACTCTGTAAGTCTTGCCATACCTATAAAGTCAATGTCCATGACTACTGCTTGATGGACAACCATTACCACCTCCTCATAGAAACCACCTCCCAAAACCTCTCTTTGTTTATAAAATTTAGGGTCAGGAACTAAATCTTATCTACACGCTTAGCGGCGCAAACAGAAGACTCAAAAATATGTTCAAAGAGCAGATAGTAGGCTTTTGCGGTATGAAACTTGCTTCTTGCAATATCTATGGTGGCGTAGACACCTCTGGTAAAAATGCAGAAGCTATCTTGGCGGATGTGCCTACGAAGATATAGGTATCTCTGGAGAGAACTGACACTTGGATGATATTCTTTGGCTACAGAAAGGACTTCATGCAGTGGGTATCACCTGTTCCTTAGTGCATCTATTTTACCTTTTTACCTTGGAGATAAACCTCTCGTCTTTCATCCATTTCCTGAATGTAGCCTCTACTTCGGGGGAGGAGTTTAGGCGTAGGTCTGTCCAGCTTTCATCTTCATTCTGCCACCTTTCCTGCCAGGGATTGATGGCCTGAAACTTGACATAGCGATTGGATAGGATAGTCTCGAAAGCATCATCGAGCCAGGCACTTTTGTTGCCATCTGGATGATTGTCCACCACACCAAACTCTAGCAGTGCAATGGGCTTGTCGGTTTTGATGGCAGCAAAATCGTCAGCATAGTCTTTGAGCGTGGAGGAGAATCCCAGCTCCCCCCAAGGTTCATCGAGTGTCTGTGCCCCATAGAGGCTGAAGCCCACCCAGTCGATATAGTCATCACCGGGATAGTAGTAGCGGGGCTTGTTCCACGCCTCATAGGGGAGCGTAGCATAGTTGTAGTGAAACATCCAGGTAACATGGGTTACTCCCTCTGCGCGAAAGAGATCGATGATATGCCGGTAGGCATCACGGTAGCGTTCGGGACCGTCCGGATAGCTGGGGTCTCCATAGCCGTCTGTAGTGGCGCCACCATTGAAGATCCCACTCCAGGGGAACCAGTCTCCATTCATCTCCAGAGCAAAATCCGCAAGTATTGGGATACCATCTGATTTGGCATCTTTTGCCCACTGTTTGAGATCTTTGTCGAAGGCACCATCGATGATCTTCTGTAGCGTGTATGTCTGTTCTGAGTGCCCCTGTATCTCATCGCTGCGAGGCATGAGCCTGACATAGGGGATGGTACCTGTATCTGCGATTGTATGGATCTTGGTTTTAGGATAATGGATGCCATGCCACCAGTTGTTGGAAAAGCACGCCCAAAGGATCCTTTTACTCGCGATGGTTTCAAAGTCTCGTATGCGTTTGGCGGTCACGGTTTCCTCTGATCCTCCAAAGTCGGGGAACGCCCCGAAGTATAGCTTGCCCTCTGGCGGTGGAGGGAGTTTTGTCTCTCTGGATGTGTGTGTAGAGTCACCGCAGGAGACACTAAAAATCATAAAATTCAAAGACAACAGGAAGGTAAAAAATTTCATTAAACAGTTCCCCAATTATTTTTCAATAGTATAGCATAATTCAGGCAGTTTGGAAATAGATCAATTAGATATTTGATACCCGACCCCTATTTATTAATCAGAACAGTAAGCTATTATTTCCTCAAAGGTGGACTTTATGGATTCATTGATATACTTAGGGAAGACGCAGCCAAAGTCTTTTTGGACTGAAAAATATAGTGTCCACCATCGTGCTGCATAGTTACTCAATCAGCAGAAAAAGAGATCAAAATAAAAACAATACAGAGCCACTTGCAAATTCAACCCCCAGCAACCAGCCAATCCTCTTGTGTCGCAACGCTAACGCTAAAAGATACCACTAAGCAGGGAAGCTCCCCAACATTTTACTCCATATCCTCT
>WGDG01000219.1 GCA_015493425.1 Sulfurovum sp. | reverse complement strand
TACAAGATCGTACCGGTCTACCCCAAGGAAGAGACTATTCTCGGTGAAAAGGTTTATCGTTCTCTCAAAGAGATCCCTTTTGAGGTCGATATGGTCGATATCTTCAGAAAACCCGCTGCATTTGATGCCATTGCCGATGCCTGTATCGAGCGCGGTGATGTGAAGGTCTTCTGGGGGCAGCAGGGGCTGGTCAACAACGAAGCGGCCGAAAAGGCCAGAAATGCCGGCATGAAAGTGGTACAGAATCTCTGTGCGATGGTCGAGCACAGAAATATGATGCACTAAAAACAGAGACGGCACACACTATGCTGCCTTCCCTTACCTTTACAAAATCCCTCTCCAGTAGGTATAGGCGATTGTCACAATCAACATAATTCCCACAATATTAAAGACAAAACCGTAAGCTGCCATGGTTCTGACGTTGACCACACCCGAACTCATGGCAATAGCATTTGGCGGTGTGGCGATAGGCAGCATGAAAGCGTAAGAGGCACACACCGTTGCTACCATCATGATGAGTGTCGCATCCACACCGGTCTTCTGGCCTACCTCATAGAGTATAGGCAGCATGATGGAGATGAGTGCCGTGTTGCTGGTGATCTCTGTGGTAAAGGTGATCATGGTTGCAACAATAATGATGAAGGTCAGCAGTGAAAGCCCAGTAAAGGAGATGAGATAGTTCGCGATCTCTCCGGCCATACCTGTCTTGGTAAACGCTGCGGCAATGGCAAAGCCTGCTCCAAAGAGGAACATGATGCGGTAGGGAATATTCTCCTTGTCCTCCATCCAGTTAAGAATATTGAACGGCGGTACAAAGAGCAGCAGCCCCGCACCCAGCAAGATGGCCGGTTCACTCAGTCCCAGTCCGCTGTAGTAGGGTTTGATGGGTGCGTTGATGAGCAGCAGCAGGATAAGCCCAGCCAGAATACCCAGTACCCGCTTCTGATTACCGTCAAGCCTTTTTGTTTCCAAATTTTCTTCAATACGATGGTCTTTAAGCCCCATGCTCAATACAAATCCGACAACGATAAACATAACAAATACCAACGGTGCAACCAGCATGATCCACTGCATGAAAGGGATCGTTTTCATACCGAATTCATCCATGAGCCCCATTAAAATAAGGTTTGGAGGTGTACCGATGGGGGTGAGAATGCCCCCAATACTCGCTCCGTAGGCGATACCCAGTGCCAGACGCATCTTCACTTTCACCTCATCGGTCAAAAAGAGTGCAATAGGCAGCAGCAGCAGGGTTGTGGTGGTGTTGGAGAGTACGGAGCTGAGCAGTCCTGAAGTCATGATGAGTGCAAAGATGATCCCCCGTACACTGCTTGGGAAAATACCCAGCATCTTGTTGGCGATCCACTTATGCAGCCCTGTCTTTTCCACCGCAATGGCAATGAGGAATCCTCCCAAAAAAAGGTAGATAATGGGATTGGCATAGTTGACCGTTGTCGCCTTTGTCGTCAAAATACCCATAGCCGGAAACATGACAATGGGCAGCAGAGAAACCACTGCCAGCGGCAGTCCCTCATTGCTCCAAAGCGTCACCATCAGTACAATGGCAGCAATGAGACCCGACTGCTGAGGCGTAAACGACATTATCATCAGCCCAAAGGCAATGGCAGCCAATACTACTGCCAAGGCTATCTTTTTTACCTGTTCCTGCGTACTCATACCTATCCTCCTGTTACGCCATATATAAAACAATTGTGCCTTCATCCAACTTAGAAAATACTAACAATGTCCCTTTATGCAAAGTTCATGTATGATTTTCATCAATAGACAAGAATAGAAGGAAGTAATATGTCTCACCATCCCTACCAAAAACACAAACAGCATATTTTGCAGACAGTCGTTTTGCTTGCTGCACTGCTCATGTGGTTTCTGCCTGTGCCGGACAGTCTCGAAGTATTCGTTACAAAGATACCCCATGAGGACATGACATTTACTGCACAGACAGCATGGCATCTCTTTACTATTTTCTCTGCCGCTATTCTGGCTGTCATTCTCAATGCTACACCTATCTTCACTGCATCGATTCTTGGTGTATCGGCTGCGGTATTGACAGGGACACTCACTGCCAAACAGGCTTTTACCGGCTTTAGCGAAGACTGGATTCTGCTTATTATCGTCGCCTTTCTCATTGCAAGAGGGGTCATCAAGTCAGGGCTTGGAAAGCGCATCGCCTTTTTGATCATCAAACGCTTTGGCAAGACCAGCCTCGGGCTTTCTTACTCTGTAATGGCTGCCGATATGTTCATCGCTCCGGCCTTTCCAAGCAATACCGCACGCTCAGGGGTGCTCTTTCCCATCGTCAATGCCCTCGCGGTTGATAGCGGTTCGAAAGTCGCTGACGGTACGCGAAAAAAACTCGGCGCTTATTTGATGATGTCCTCGATGGCGGGGCTTACCATCTCCTCTGCACTTTGGCTGACCGCCATGGCTGCCAACCCTGCCGGTGCAAAAATGGCAAAAGAGTTTGGCGTGCAGATCACCTACACCTCATGGGCACTGGCGGCATTCATACCTGTGATGGTACTCTTCTTTCTCATTCCGCGCGTACTGATGAAGATCTATCCGCCCGAGATCAAAGAGACTCCCGATGCACCGCAGATCGCAGAAGCCGCACTGAAACATATGGGGCCGGTACACCGCAATGAAAAGATCATGGCCGCAGTGTTCATCGGTATGGTCATACTCTGGATCGCGTCATCCTTCGTACCGCAGATCAACAAAACCGCCGTCGCATTTTTGGGGCTGGGCATCTTGATGCTTGCCAATATCTTTACCGTCACCGACCTTGCAAAAGAGGGGAAAGCACTGGAAACACTGGTATGGTTCGCTATTCTCTATGCGATGTCTCTCTTTTTGAACAAATTCGGGTTTATGGGGTGGATCGGCATGAATGTTTCGGAGACCATTGAAGGGGTAAGCTGGCCGGTGGCGTATATCATCCTCATTGTCGCCTATGTACTCATACACTACTTTTTCGTTTCGCAAACCGCACAGATGCTCGCACTCTTTTCCGTCTTTTTAGGGGTTGCGGTCAAAGCGGGCGTACCGGCGGAACTGATGGCCTTCATGCTTCTCTTTGCCACCAACTTCAATGCTGTCATCACCCCGCAGGGATCTTCGGCAAACGTCATCTATGTCGGAAGCGGCTACCTTGAAGCGGGAGAGATCTACCGTGTAGGTGGGCTTATTACGCTTCTGAATACCGTAGTCTTCCTTACCATCGGTACCGCCTGGATCCTGCTGATCACGTAAGCGTTACGTGCAGCGTTTAAGAAAGACACCGCTTTCAATATGATCGGTGTGTGGGAACTGGTCGAAAATCGCCGCTTCCACTACCTCATGGGTCTGTGTCAGCGTCTCCAGATCACGTGCGAGGGTGTCGGGGTTGCAGGAGATGTAGATGATGTGTTCAATATTTCCAATAAGCATTGCCGTACCCTCATCCAGTCCTGCTCTCGGCGGATCTACCAGTACAGTAGAAAAATCATACGATGCCAGATCGACCCCTCTAAGACGGTTGAACTCCCGATCTCCGCGTAATGCTTCAGTCAGCTCTTCGGAAGCAAGCCGCACAAAGGTGATGTTGTCAATATTGTTCAGCGCACAGTTCTCCAGTGCCGCCTGAATGGAGCGCTTGCTGATCTCTGTAGCCAACACCTTGCTGAAGTGTCTCGAAAGCGGCAGCGTAAAGTTGCCAAGCCCGCAGTAGGCTTCAAGCAGATCACCACCTTGTACTTTTTTCGCCTGCGCGATCGCCCACTCTATCATTTTAACGTTGACGTAAGGGTTTGGCTGTGTAAAACCGCTCTCATACTCCACGTATTGGTAGGGTGTGCCGTCAATATCAAGTGACTCTGTAACATACTCTTTGGAGAGTACCACTTTCTGTTTCCGGCTGCGTCCCATAATACTGCACTCCAGTTGCGACTCAAGTGCTTTTGCCGCCTCACTCCACGCTTCATCAAGCTTGCGGTGGTAGAGCATTGTCACAAGACACGCGTCTGTCGTTGCCGCCAAAAACTCTACGGCAAAAAGTTTTTTCTTCAGCACATCAGGAGATGCGTTGACAGCATCAAGCAGCTTCCACATTCGCTTTTCAATGGGCTCTATGACCTTGGGGCACTCCGCTATGTTGACCGCCCCGTTCTTCGTGATGTTTCCCATGGCATAATGGCACACCTCCCCCTCATGCCAGATACGAAACTCTGCCCGCGCCCGGTAGTGCGAGTCGGGAGAGTCAAAGACTGCAAGTTCTCCCTTATAAAAAGGGGTCAGCAACCCCTGTACTCTCTCTTTTTTCTGCGCCAGCTGTGCAGCATAGTCCACAGCATACAAACTGCACGACCCGCAGCTTCCAAAATGTTTACATTGCACAATCATTTCCTGTTGAGTAAATCTTTAGGCGTATTTTAGCCAATTTTTGGAAAGTGTACTTAACTTAACAATCTAATTTATCAAACAGAGTCCAGGTTAGAGATGTAAAAATTTGGTAATCTGAAAAAATGATTAATAATTACAGTATAGGTGTGAAGGTATGCATTCCAACGCATAACGTTGGAACAAGAAGGGTATGGGAGTCCAGACAGGTTGAATGCCTATGCCGCTTTGGCATTAAAAAATGAAATAACGGTATAGAGTGATACACCAATTAGTATCATACTGAAGATCACAACTTTACTTATCAATTCTTTCATGATAAATCCTTTCAATTGAAGTGTGTGCACTTTCGAATCATAAGCTACAAGCATTACTGCTCTATTACTCATCATCAAAACGAAGCCTGTAAAATCACCCCCTTAATTTCAATTCGATATAATCACGATAACAATCACAGCGATAGTCTCGCTCATGAAAAAGGCTTTAGCATGTCCATCAGCGTTGTCATCCTTGCCGCGGGGCAGGGAACGAGAATGAAATCTTCCAAACCCAAAGTCCTCCACGAAATCAGCGGAAAACCGATGCTCTTTCACGCCATTGATGCCGCTGTTGCTGTCTCCGACGACATTACCGTCGTACTGCACTATCAGGCGGAGCGCATCGAAACTGAGATCAACACCCATTATGACAATATCCGTTTCCATCTTCAGGATGCTGAGCAGTTCCCCGGTACAGGAGGGGCGATGAAAGGGGTGCACCCCAAACACAGCCGTACCCTCATCCTCAACGGTGACATGCCGCTCATTACCGAAGCGTCACTGCATGCACTGACAGACGGCAATGCCGACATCAACATGTCCGTCATCGAACTGGACAATCCAAACGGCTACGGCAGGGTTATCATCGAAAATGGTGAAGTCAAAGAGATCGTCGAACAGAAAGACTGTACCCCCGAGCAGCTAGAGGTCAAAACAGTCAATGCCGGCATTTATGCTGTTGATACTTCATTGCTCGAACGCTACATTCCGCAGCTTGACAACAACAATGCCCAAAAAGAGTACTACCTTACCGACATTATCAAGATGGCCGTGGAAGAGGGAAAACATGTGCACCCTGTCTTTGTTGCCGAAGAGGAATTCAAAGGGGTCAACTCCAAGCTCGATCTCGCCCGTGCCGAAGAGATCATGCAGCGGCGCATCAAAGAAAATCTGATGATGCAAGGCGTCATCATGCGGCTGCCGGAGACCATCTACATCGACTGCCGTGCGATATTTGAAGGAGAGTGTATCCTTGAAAATGGGGTAAGTATTATTGGCAAAAGTATGCTTGTTGAAGCACATATCAAAGCCGGCTCGGTTGTGGAGGATTCGCATATTGAACACTCTGACGTTGGTCCCATGGGACGCATCAGACCGGGCTCCGTGCTTAAACATACCCATATCGGAAACTTCGTCGAAGTAAAAAAATCAACCCTTACCGGAGTCAAAGCCGGACACCTCGCCTACCTTGGCGATGCGACCATCGATGAAGGAAGCAACATCGGTGCGGGGGTCATCACCTGCAACTACGACGGCAAGAAGAAGTACTCTACCCGCATTGGCAAGAATGTCTTTGTCGGTTCGGACACTCAGCTTGTCGCTCCTGTAAACGTTGCTGATGATGTCATCATCGCTGCGGGAACGACCGTGAACAAAGATATACAGCAAGGTGCACTTCCCATATCAAGAAGCCCGCTCAAAATTGTTGCGGGATTCTTTTACAAATTCTTCGGAGTGAAATAATGCAGATCGATCTTACGGGCAGAAAAGTCCTTCTTGGTGTTACAGGCAGTATCTCTGCCTACAAAGCGTGTGATGCAGCGCGTCTCTTTGTCAAGGCAGGTGCGGATGTGCATGTGGTCATGACCCCTTCTGCGGAGCGTTTCGTCTCGGCACTGACCTTTGAAGCGCTTACCCGCAACCCTGTACTGACCGAAAAGAGTGAAAGCTGGAGCGGTACACTCAACCACATTGACCTTGGCAAGCAATGTGAAGTCTTTGTCATCGCCCCTGCAACGGCGAACAGTATCAACAAGCTCTCCAAGGGCATTGCCGACAATATTCTGCTGCAGACTGCACTGGCGTTTAAAGGAACACTGCTGGTTGCCCCTGCGGCGAACACACAGATGCTCAAAAACCACTACACAGAAGGGTCAATAAAGATGCTCAAGGTCAATGACATTGAGAT
>WGDG01000218.1 GCA_015493425.1 Sulfurovum sp. | reverse complement strand
GAATGTCAGTGCTTCGGCACTCTTGACACCGTCGATAACACGCACGGTATCTCGCAGGTCTTCGTGGATGCGGGAGGCTTCGGCAAAAGGTCCCAGTGTGTCCTCCTGCACTACCCATACATCCGCTCCGATATCATCAAGCAGTACCTGCGCATCGATGATCATCCCGCGGTAGACACCGATCATGATGAGCACGATACCAAGCAGCATTCCCACCCCCATGGCGGTGACAAGAAACTTGCCAAGGGTATGCTGTACATCTTTTTGTGCCAAATTGATCATAGGTGAATACGCATCCCGTCTTTGAGTGTTTTCTTTTTCGGATCGGGCAGAAGCACCGTTGCATCTTCGGCAATGCCCGATACTGCTACCTCTTTGTGGTCACGTGCCAGTACCTTGACAGGGATGAAGTGCGCTTTTCCCGACGCTGCCGTCCATACACCCGGCTCTGCCTGTCGGTACACTACAGCCAAAGCAGGCAGCTTGAGTACGTGCTTCAGGTTGCCTGTTACGATGGTTACGTCTGCCTGTTCATTCATCGACAGGGGTTTTGGCAGGGTTTTGAAGCCTACATCAACCACCTTTTCCAGTGTCACCGCATCGCTTTGTGCTTCAATACGCTTCACAATGCCCTCAAACGTACGATACGGTTTGGAACGCAATACAATGGAAGCACCCTGCCCCTCTTTGATCGAACCGCTGAGACGTTCGTCTATAAAGGTGCGTACCCACACCGTTTTCGGATCGACGATCTTCAAAATAGGCTGCGACGGAAGCACCGCTTGCGCAACCTCCGCCTCTCTTGCGATGACGTAGCCGTCTACCGGTGAGACCACTGTAAAACGCGCCAGCTTCTCTTCAAGCGCTTCGACACTCTTTTGCAGACGCTCCACCTCTACCTTTGAGGCATCTATGCGCGCTTTTGTCGCTTTGATCTGCGCATTGACCACATCGAGGTCGGCCTTGGTTTTATCATACTCCGCTCTGGAGGCAAAGCGCTGCTTCTGCAGCTTTGCATAGCGCTTGAAAGTGATGAGTGCCAGCGCCTTTTGCGCCTCAAGACTGTGCAGCTCTTCTACCGAAGCATCCAGCTCCATCTTCGCCTTTTTCACCCCGATCTTCGCCTCTTCAAGCTGCTTTGGCAGATCGACCGGGTCGATGCGTACCAGCACATCCCCTTTTTTGACCCACTTGCCTTCATCGGTCAGAATGTCGGTGATCTTCCCGCCTGTCTGCGATGTGATCGCATAGATGCGCTTGGCACTGACATTGCCCACACCGAAGACTTCGGTATGCATGTCTCCATAATCAGGTTTGACCGTTTTGTAGGTTGTTTTGGGAAGATAGACTTTGTTGTAAAAAAGCATGGCTCCTGCCGCAACAATCAGTGCGGCAATGCCGTATTTAAGCGTTTTTTGCATTACAGTTTTCCTTTCAGATAGTCGATACGTTCGATGGCGAGACTGCGGGAGTAGTAGGCTTCAAGCATACCCAGTCTGGCAACAAGCACCTGTGTGGTACTGTCAAGCAGCTCGATGTAGGTTGCCAGCCCCTCTTTGTAGCGCGCTTCCAGTACCTTCTGGCTCTTTTGTGCCGAAGCCAGCTGTGCCTTTTTCGCACGGATGGTCTTCTCATACCGCCGGATGTCGATCATCAGCCCCTGCAGCTCCTCTTTGAGAGCCAGCGCTTCCGAAGCGGTCTGTTCACGTGCGATCTGGTAGCCTATTTTCGCCTGCTGCTCCTGAGCAGTGAGCTTCCCGCCGTGAAAGAGCGGAATGTTGTAGCTTACGCCGACATAGTCGGTATTGTAAAGGTTGAGATTGCTGTTGCGCGCATGGGAGGCGACCAGATCGACCGAACCGAAGTGTGCCGCTTCGCTTGCTTTGTGCAGCAGTCTGTTCTTCTCGACACCTCTGCGGTCCATACGCATTTTAAAGTTCTTCTCCAGCACTTCACGTTCCAGTGCTTTACCCAGACGAATGTGACGTTTGATACTCGACTTCTCAAGCGTCAGACTTTCGGGAAGCTTCACCCCCATATACAAAGAGAGTGATACCTTCGCTTTATCATATGCCGCTTTTGCACCTGCCAACGCATCTTCAGCCGCATAGACCGAGGAGAGAAAACGGCTTGCATCCGTATTGGTCTTCAGCCCCTGTTTCACCAGCCCCTGCGCCTGCCGGTAGAGTGCACGTTTGGTCTCGAGGTCTTTCTGCCTGGCAGCGACCGCCTCTTTCTGTACCACAAGCAGCTCATAGAGCGTCTTCACCTTGTAGGCAAGCAGCGCTTTGACTTCACCAAGGGAGAGTTTTGCAATGTCCTCATCGATCTTCGATGCCTCTATCAGCGACGTGGTCTTCTGAAAATCCCATACCTTCTGATGAAGCGTCACATTTGCATTCCATGTATCTTCATCAACCGTATGGAACTGTCCGTTCACCGGTAGTGCAAAGGTCTGGGTGGGTGCAAAGGTTGCAGAGAGATCGATCTGTGGCAGATAGTCCGCATAGGCGGCATTGTACCCCTGCTCCGCCTGCTGCACCTTGAGCATAAAGGTTTTGACATCCGGATGGTGCGTTAACGTTTTGGACACTGCCTCTTTGAGTGTCAGTGTCTGGGCACTGAGCAGCCCCGTTGCAACCACAATACCAATGACAATACGTTGGGTCAATCGATTCACGTGCTTCCTTTGTTGTTTGTAATGGCTATCATACCATGTCACTATGAATCCAATGTGAACTATTTTACTTTATTCTGATGCGCATAGATGACAATGGCGACAAACACCCCGCCCTGCACTACACCCAATATGACCTCGGAGATGACTGCCATCATCGACGGCAGCGTCTGGGGGATCCAGTCACCCGATCCCAGTGTCGTAAAGGTTACGGTCGAAATGTACATCGAAGTGATAAAACTGTGTTCCTGGATTGCCTTCAGGTTCTCTGGCGGAAACTGCGAATTGAGGTGAAAAAGCGAAAAGACATCGAACATATTGAACAGCACGGCATAGAAGACAATGGTAATGACCGTAATCTCCAGATAGAGTAGGACAATCTGAATGAGTGCAAGGTGAATATGACTCTTCGAACGGCTGAAAATGTACACTGCCGCATCGAGTACCCCAAAACGCGCCAGAACAATGTAGAGAACGTTGGCGATGAGTATCTCGTCACGGTAGAGCATGAACCAGTCGTTGTACCGGGCATGCAGAAAAAGCTCCACCAGCAGTGGCAGCAATACCAGCGGCAGCACCAAAAAGGCGACCCGCTCGCTTTTGATAAAACGCTTTTCACGCTGTAAAAACCGGGCGAGCGCACTCATTGCTTCCTCTCCAAAAGCGCTTCAAAACTCTCAGTGATCGTTTCGGCAGCAACAAGTCCCTCAAGAAATATCTCACCATCCAAAACAAGCGTCGGGTCTTTTCTGACACCCGCATCGAGCGCTTTTTGGGTGTCATGCTCGTAATGAAACGCTACCCGCAGCGGCAGGTGCTTGATGGCACAGCTTAGACGCTTGGAGAACTTTGCCGTCGACACTCTGTCACCGTAAAGCACCGCATGAAAAAGCGGATACTCCGTTTTGGCGGCATTGAGCACTTCGCCTTCATCCATCGTATGGCACGCTTCAGTGTTTTGCATCTAAAACTCCTTGATTCGCAATTTGATAGAGAAAATCATGCATATCAAAATAGCCGATCATCGCTTCAAAGACCATCCGCCAACACAACTCCATACACAGAAATATCGTAAAAAATACCAGCCAGAACACCGTTTTCTGCCCCGTTGTGAAAGTAGCGTAAAACGCTTTGAGGCGGTCGTTGATTCGTTTGAAAAAGGCTACTCGCCCAATCAGCTCCTTTCGGAACACATAGAGCACAACGGGCATCAGCACTGCGCCGATGTAGTAAAAGACGATCAATACATCCTGTGTGACGAAGGTATTGAACAGCAGTATATCACGCATGGAATCCCTTTTCCGGTATTATAGTCTTTTTTAGTTTTGTAACGTATAGGT
>WGDG01000217.1 GCA_015493425.1 Sulfurovum sp. | reverse complement strand
TGCTGACCATGGCAATGACTGCCCTTGGTATGGGAACCATCTTCAGCAAGTTCAAGGGGCTTGGCCTTGCACCGCTCTATACCGCTCTGGGCATGTTTGCCTGGCTGGTAATCGGCGGCTTTATTGTCACCAAGGTGATCGTCGAAGTCCTTTAAGCCTTCGATGTGCGGGTGATCTTGCGTGAGAGCATCTGCATAATACGGGAAGCTGCCTGCATATACATATCGCGTTCGCGGTAGAGCGCAGCTTTCTCTTCCTCTAAAGCCATCTCTTTTTTCACCACTTTCTCTTCTTTTCTTGCAAGTGTTTCATACGCTTCTTTGAGTTTTTTGTATTCCTTGTCAAGTGCATGTACCTCTTTCATCAGACGGTTGTAATCTTTTTCGTACATCTTCATCTCTCTGTCTGTCTGAGCATTGAGATACTTCTTGCGTGTTCTGCCCACCTTGTTAAGCTTGTCGCGCAGTGCTCTTTCTGTCTTGTTCAGTTCTGAAGCGATCTCCAAAAGCTCTACTTCCATCGGCTCAAGCTCCTTGCGTACCTCCTGCAGCTCTCTGTCAATCTTCGCTGCTTTTTTCTCGACAGCATCAAGCTCTTTCATAAAACGCTCAACTGATTTCTCAATGGCTTTAATAGACTCTTTCATCACTATTCTCCTTCAATATAAGTTGATATTCTAAGAGATATTGTAGCACGAATTTGGAAGGTGGGGATGTAACCTTGGTTGCATATTAAAATGAACCAAATTTTTTATATGGCGGACAGCCGACAAAAGAAACTTTGTCTACTGTTTTTGAGAAATTGTTGCAGGTGTATTTTGCGTATGCTGCTCAGTTTTTTGTGAATCGTGGGATTTTACAAGTTTTGGAAGGACTACAGCCGATACAATACCAAAAATAACAATACCGACAAATAGGATTGCAATCACTCCCATAATGCCCAACTGTTTCTTTTGTTCACCCGAACTATCGACCGCTTTAGCTGGAGCGAACATGAGATATAAAATCGCTATTGGTGTCAAAAGAAACCATACCACTAATATTAAAAAGGTACTTGAAGTCGTATTGTTTGCTCTTTTGATAGTTGCATTTAAAATAACATAAGCTGCGATTACAACACATATTACCGAAAATGTTTTTGCAATGTCGTTTCCTACTTGACTGTATGTTACTATACCTGTTGCAAAGATTATAATCGGAACTATAAATCCATAAATCAGATATTCTATTCTGTTTAATTCACCTCTTGGTGAAAAGATTTTACCAAGTATTGACATTTATTTTCTCCTTTATTGTCCTACAGCATTTATTTTGAATTGGCAAAATAATATACTGTTATAAACGTTTTGTCATTAACAAATGATAATAAACGCGTACTAAATTTGGAGATATTATAAGAAATGTCACCAAGTGTATTAAGCAGACATCCCAAAAGCGTTATTTGGTGCATTAAAGCTTGCGTATTCGGTAAGTATTTGGATTTTGTCAGATTGTATGAATATGTAAGGTGGTGCGGATGAGAGGACTCGAACCTCCACACCGTTAGGCACCAGATCCTAAGTCTGGCGTGTCTACCAATTCCACCACATCCGCATGTGATTGTTGTACAAAACAATGAAAAAATAAGGGGTGGTACACCCGTCAGGATTCGAACCTGAGACCGCCCGCTTAGAAGGCGGGTGCTCTATCCAGCTGAGCTACGAGTGCAAAGTTACGATCAGTAATCCGGGTGGTACGCCAGAGAGGAGTCGAACCCCTAACCCTCAGATCCGAAGTCTGATGCTCTATCCAATTGAGCCACAAGCGCTTCATCATTTTGGGTGGTTACCCGATTAATTACCAATGGGGTGGGCGACGGGACTCGAACCCGCGACAACCAGTGCCACAAACTGGCGCTCTACCAACTGAACTACGCCTACCATATATGTAAGACTTTTGTTTAAGTATGATGCCTTGGCATTGTCTAAACTGTCTTAATGGATATTTTTGATGTTACTTTAATGGTCGGAGTGAAAGGACTCGAACCTTCGACCCCCTGGTCCCAAACCAGGTGCGCTACCAGACTGCGCTACACTCCGCTTAAAAAGGACTGCAATTATAGTCAAAACTATTTTAAAAGTCAATAGTTATTGCAAAATTTGTGTATTTTTCCTATTTCTTTCAAAAAGTGTCCGTCTCGAAGGGTACTTTTTTGCAGATATTTCCCCAACTCATGATAGAATCACATAATTATGCAAGGAGAGCAGATATGGCAAAAGCACGGTTTAGCCGGATAGGATTCATACTCGCTGCCGCAGGTGCGGCGGTCGGACTGGGAAATATCTGGAAATTTCCCTACATTACGGGGCTGTATGGCGGGGGCGCCTTTGTATTCGTCTACCTCATCACTGTGATGCTGATCGGTTTCTCTATCCTTGCAGCAGAGATGTTTATCGGGTACAAAGGCGGTAAAGATGCCGTCACCAGTTTCGAGATGGTAGCCCCCGAAAGCAAGAAGGGGTGGAAATATGCCGGCTTCATGTTCATCAGCGGCATGATCATTATGACCTTCTACTCCGTGGTCATCGGCTGGATCTTTCACTACATCTTCCTGGCTGCTACGGGGAGCCTCCCGGAAACGATGGATCAGGCCAAAACCACCTTTGATACACTGGTAGGACTCTCTCCGCTGACAGCTACGCTGTGGCACTTCCTTGCCACACTCTTTGTCGCCTTAGTATTAATGGGTGGTATCAAAGCCGGTATCGAAAAGGCAAACCTCATTTTGATGCCGATGTTAATGGCTATTCTCATAGGACTGCTCATTTATGCTATGAATTTTGACGGATTTACGAAAGCGCTCGCATTTATGTTTGAGCCCGACTGGAGCAAGCTCAATTCTGAAGCGATCGTACGTGCGGTGGGGCACGCCTTCTTCACCCTCTCCATCGGACTCGGTACCATGATCACCTACGCCGCATCGATGAGCCACAAGCAGTCGGTATTCAAAGCCGCTTTTTGGGTAACGATGCTCGACACGATTATTGCTCTCATTGCCGGTGTCATGCTCTACAGCTTCATTTTCCAATTCCATGCAGAACCGGGACAGGGACCGGGTCTGGTCTTTAAAACACTGCCGATCGTGCTTGCCAAACTCGGCACAACCGGCTCTTTGCTTGCCGCCATCTTCTTTATCGGTCTTGCATTTGCAGGACTCACCTCAGCCATTTCTCTGACAGAACCGGCCGTGGAGTACTTCATTCAGCGCTTCCACTGGAGCCGCCCCAAAGCGGTCATCGTGAACACATCTCTCTACTTCATTGTGGGTATCGGGGCGATTTTGAGCTACACCAAGGCATACGGCAAAACTTTCAGCATCGGCGGAACACCGCTCTTTGATGCGCTGGAGTTTTCTACCGACTCCATTCTACTGCCCCTTGGCGGGCTGTTGATCGCTATTTTCGTGGGATACGTGCTGCCCGAACATGTACGTGAAGAGATGCGCAAACACCACCGCGTGCCGTTTGCTGTCTACAAACTGTGGCTCTTCAGTCTGCGCTACATTGCACCGCTGGCGATTGTCTTCATGATGCTCAACAACTTCGGGATCATCAAGATTTAGACAGCAGCATTGTCTTGGTGCCGGAGAGGCACTTTGCTCACTTGTTAAGGACTTTCGAACGCGAAAGTGCCGCCTCTATCTCTTCAACACTTACCCCGCCCTCAAGATTGAGTTGCACATTTCCGTCACTGCCTTCAACTTTCATATCCTTCACTTTCGCTTTGGTTTCGTCACTCATGCATTCACACTGTCCAGTGGCACAGTTTTGCACCATTTTCACAATATTCTGTTTTTGCACGCCTCCGGTAAAGTTGATCTTTACACCACTGTTTGTTTTGCTGACTTTTTTTTGCATTTTAACTCCTTTATTTACATAATTCCTGTTTGATGATGGGCACAAGCTCTTTTTCGATGAGGTCATAAGTCTTGGCATACTCCTCTTCCGCTTTCCCGCTGGGATCCTCAAATCCGACATGGATGGTCTTGACCGCTTGAGGGAACATGGGGCAGGTCTCCTTGGCATTGTCACACACCGTGATGACCAGGTCGAAAGGCGTATCCAGCACCGTATCGATGGTTTTTGAGTGGTACTCCGGCCGCCAGACACCTTTGCGCTCCAGCAGTGCCTGTGCACTCGGGTTGACCTTTCCGCTGGCTTTAACACCGGAACTCTGTGCTTCCACACAGTCACCCAATTTTGCATTGATCATTGCTTCTGCCATAATGGATCGGCAGCTGTTCCCGGTGCAGAGCACCAATACCTTTTTTTTGCTCATATCGTACATTCTCCTGTTTGTGATAATTTTTGAAGCTCCGGCAGTTCTATGTCAAGGTGGCGTATCTCTTCGAGCGCTTCAGCCCTGAACTTGTCCAGGGGACTGCGTATGCTGTAGTATGCCCAGGTTCCTTTTCTTTCAACACGAAGGAATCCTGCCTCTTTAAGGATTTTTAAGTGTCTTGAAAGACGTGACTGGATCATCCCCAGTGATGCCTGCAGATCACAGACACACAAAGCACCATGTTCATCGAAAAAACGTAATATCAACACCCGTGTTTCATC
>WGDG01000216.1 GCA_015493425.1 Sulfurovum sp. | reverse complement strand
CTTATAGGGTCTGTCCGAAGCGGTAAGCGCTTCGAAAATGTCTGCAATGGCCAGAATACGGGAGGGGATGGAGAGATCGTTTTCTGTCAGTGAACGTGGATAGCCTCTGCCGTCAAGTGTCTCGTGATGTTCACCTGCCACGGTGGGTACCTCTTTCATATTTTCGGGAAAAGGAAGGCGTTCGAGCATTTTGATGGTCATAATGACATGTTCATTGATCTTGAAGCGCTCCTCATCGGTCAGGGTGCCTTTTTGCACACAGAGATTGTAGAGTTCGCCTCGGTTGTAGAGATATTGCGGTACAGGGAGGGTAAAGCGCTCTTGTTCATACCTTTCTTTGTCAAAGCCGTCTCTTTCAACGAGGTGGTATGGCTTGTCGTCAAGCAGTCTCTCTGTAGCGGGCAGGGGCATGGGTTCGGTCGTATTGTACCTGGCAATCTCTTCATCGGCCAGTCCCAGCCGGTCATCGAAGTGGCGCATCCAGGTGCGGTTTGCAATTTTTTTAAGTTGTTCAACCTTCTCTTCTTCCATAAATTCCGTACCGATATTGCACTGGGCTATCAGTGCAAACTCTTCTTTGAGCCGTTTCTGTTCCTGCTCTTTCCATCTCTTCAGTTGTGCTTCACTTTCACCGTTTAAAAGCCGTTCGTAATACTCGATCTCAATATCGCGCCAGAGTACCTCAAAACGCGTGCGTATTTCGTGAATACGGTTGTAGATGGTTTCAAGTTTGGTCGCTTTGTCGACAACATATTCCGGTGTTGTGATCTTGCCGCAGTCGTGCAGCCACGCCGCACGTTCGAAAGCTCTCTTTTGTTCTTGGGTAACGAATAAAAAGTTTTTTAACGGTGCTTTTTGTGATGTGCTTGCAGCCTCCGCCAGCATAGTGGCAATGACAGGTACCTTTTTACAATGTGTACCGGTATAGGCAGATTTGGCATCGATGGCATCCGCAATGAGTTTGATAAAAGAATCGAGCAGTGTTTCAAGCTGTTTCTGATAGTGTTGTATGCTTTTGGACATTTCAATCTGAGAGTTGGATAGTGCAATGAATTCGACAATATTGCTTTCAATGGGTTTTACGGCTTCGAATTTGCGCTGCCGTATCAGTGCATTCTCTGCCATCAGAGCTTTCACCGGTTTGACAATGTAGTGGGTCAACAGAAGTGTGAACGGAATAAAAAGCAACATCAAAAACAGCGCAATGCCAAATGTATAATAGATCTGCCGTCTGTACGGTGCGATCATGGTCGCATAGTCGACGGCAACGCCAACATAGGTATTTTCTCCCAATTCAACAGAAAGCGGTACGATCATGGCGAAATAGGTCTTATTTCCTATTGTCACTTTATGGATGCTATCGATATCAGCATATTTTATGATGGAGGTAAATGCCTGTTGGGCACCTTTATCTGCCGGGTTTGAACTGGCAATCAATGATCCGTCGCGCCCAAAAAAGCTGATGACCCCTTCTTTGGCAAAAGGAAGGTCTTTCAGTACCTTTTGAAGATTGTCCAGTGTAAAATCGAGGGCTAATACGGTGTTGCTTCCTTCAAGGCGCTTGGCATAGGTAATCCCTTTCTCTCCCAGGTTGCTGAAAAGGTAGGGATCACTGCGTACAGCACCGGATGCCTGAATGGCATCTTGATACCAGGGACGTACCGTAACAGTGTAGGAAGAGGGTTCTTCTCTGCTTTGTAATATTTGAAGGGAACGGTTCATAAAGATAAATTTTCGGATACGTTTTCCGTTGGGCAGGGTATAAATATGGATGATCGTCCATCTTGTCTCGGCCGGTGCCTTGAATCTGCGTTGGATTGTTTTACTCGACACCATATTAACCACTTCAAAAAAGTCACCGTTCCCGTATCCAAGATACATGGCATACATATTTTGATAGCGTTCGAGTATGTGGATGAAAAGATGAACGATCACCTTTGCAGCTTCGCCTGAGGGTTTTCTGGAAAGAGAAGGGTGGCTTTCAACCTGGTAAAGTACCTCTTTTGCAAGAAGATCTTTTTGTTGCAGTGTCAATGCTGCGGTGTGTGCAGTCTGATGGAACGTTTTGTCAACCGCTTCAGTGGCGATCTTCTCACTGAAATAATACTGTACACCGAGAAAAGCTGCAGAGAGTATCAGCACAACAAACAGAAAGTGGAGCAGAATATTGGTACGGATTTTTATTTTCATCGCATGCGGCCTTCTACAGATATCTTTGTGACTATTCTAACATAATTTGGTTATGTTATAATTCAAAAAAATTATCGATAATTTGAAATATGATGGTCGCACATTGGCATCCAAATGTTTTGAATGACTGGAAACCTTTTATGAAAAAACGACTCTCACTCTTTCTGCTTGCCT